>CAYVWC010000024.1:0-8270 GCA_964455415.1 uncultured Clostridium sp. | reverse complement strand
GAAAGGAATTATACTAAAAGTAACGAAAGTTGAAAAATAAAAAAATAAATATTGTCTTGTACAATATTTATTTTTTTATTGCTTTATTATAGAAAATGAAATAAAATATATGTTGTAAAGGGGGGAAACAATGAAAAATAAATTAATACATTTATCAATATTTATAATTTCAGTTATAGCCTGCCTATTTTTATTTAATACAACATCTTATGCAGGTTATCAATCTCTTGAAAATCTAACATATGAGGTTCAGTTAAATGAAGACGGAACAGCAGATGTAGTGGAAACGTGGGATATATATGTAAGTAGTACAAACACATTATTTAAAACATTTGAATTAGACAGTAGCAAATTTGGAGAAATTACAAATGTAACAGTAAAAGAAATATCAACTTCAGGAAATGTATCAGAATTTATAGAAACAGATGAATATGCATATCATGTAGATAGAGGATACTATTATGCGCTTCAAACAGATACAGACGAATTTGAAATAGCATGGGGAGTATCAATAAATACATCTGCCAACAGAACATATCAAATAAGCTATACAATAACAGATGCAATAAAAATATATAATGACTGTTCAGAATTCTATTGGCAATTTGTCGGAGATACAAATGGGATTCCAGCATATGAAGTAAAAGGAACAATAAAATTACCAAGTTCAGTATCAACTAAAGAAAATTTGAAAGTTTGGGCACATGGACCGCTTAATGGTGAAATACAAATAGTAGACAATCAAACAGTATCCTTTACTGTAAGCTATTTAGAAACAGAAACAATGCTAGAAGCAAGAGTAGTTACGACTGAAAATATATTTACAGAATGCACAAATGTAGTAAATAGATATGAATTAGAAAACATAATAGAAGAAGAAACTGCTTGGGCAGATGAAGCAAATAATGAAAGAGATAGATTAACAAGAGAACAAGAAAGAGAAGATGCCATATTAAAAATGATAGGCATAGCTGCAGTAGTGTTAGCACTAGCAATAGTAATATTCTTTGTGGTAAAAATAGTAAAATATGTAAGAGAATTATTAACAATAGAAAAAGTAGAACCAGAACAAAAACTAAAATACTTTAGAGATATACCAGATGAAAGTGCAACACCAGCAGAAGCATCATATTTGTATTATTTTGATAAAAAATCATATTTTAAAAATAATTTATCAAATATAGTATCAGCAACAATACTGAATTTGTCACTAAAGAAGGCTGTCATATTTGAGAAAGACGAAAAAAATAAAATAAATATAATAATAAATAAAAATATAGATAGAGCAAACTTCAAAGAAGACGAACTATCAATATATGATTTGTTAGGAAAAGTAAAAGATTATAAAAATAAGAAAAATAAAGATGAAGAAAAACAAGATAAAATATCTATGAAAGACATAGAAAAATATGCAAAAATAAATGATGTAACATTTTTATCTGCAGTGGAAGGCATAGAAAAAACAGCAAAAGCAAATCAAGAAATAAAAGGAAATTATGACGAAAGTGATATGAAAATATCAAGAAAATGGTCAAATAAAAAAACAATCTATATAATTGTAACAATTTTGGCTATATCTTTTTCAGCATTTATAATACCACTAATTGCTGTAATACCAAGTTTAATTTGCATATTCTTATGTTCAAAGTTGGAAAAGAAAACAAGAACTCTAACACAAAAGGGAGTAAATGAACAAGAAAAGTGGAAAGCCTTAAAAAGATTTATGGAAGACTTTTCATTACTAGACGAAAGAGAAGTTCCAGAATTAGTAATGTGGGAGAAATATTTAGTATATGCAACAGCATTTGGAATAGCAGATAAAGTATTAAAGCAATTAAAAGTAAAATATCCAGAATTAACTGATGAAACTTATATGCTAAGTAGTGGATATACATACATATACATGATGAATAATCACAATCTTAATAGAATATTAAGGTCAAGCATGCAAGACGCATATAGAGCTGGTGTGAGAGAAAGAGCAGCAAGACAAGCCGCAACATCTAGTAGCTACTCAAGCGGTGGCGGAGGAGGCGGTGGCTTCTCTGGAGGCGGCGGACGGCGGAGGAGGCCGGAGGCCGGAATGGGAGGAAGATAAAAATTTTCCTTGACAATAAATTTTGTAAATAAGAAATATCCATATAGTATCACTAGTTATATCATATAAATAAAAAACACTCATATAATTAACTAGAGGTATAGTATATGGATATTTTTAAAAGCACACTGCTAGGATTATTTTTTGGCACATTTGGTACAACATTAGGAGGCATAATAGGTGTAAAATTTCAAAATACATCAAACAAATTTCTAAGTTTTATTTTATCATTTGCATCTGGTCTTATGATGTCAATAATATGCTTTGATTTAATTCCAGAGGCATTAGGAATATCAGAATTTAGTAGTGTGATTATCGGTGTAGTATTTGGAATTATTGCAATGATAATATGTGATATAATTGTACAAAACAAATTAAGTGTAAATAAAAATAAAATTTCCAAAAACACTTTGCTAAAGACAGGAATTGCATGCGGTATAGGTCTTGCACTTCATAATTTGCCAGAAGGACTTGCGATTGGTTCAGGTTTTGAGGCATCACTTAAACTTCGGATATTCTCTAGCAATAACAATTGCGATACATGATATACCAGAAGGAATTTCTATGGCAGTACCAATGAAAAATGGTGGAATAAGTTCAGGAAAAGTAATAATGTATGTTATCTTATCAGGAATTACAACAGGAATAGGAGCATTTTTCGGAAGCATAATAGGATCAATTTCAAAAACAATAATATCACTATGTTTGTCATTTGCAGCAGGAGCAATGTTATATATAGTCACAGGAGAACTAATCCCAGAAGCAAATAATCTGTATAAAGGAAGGATGTCAGCAATAGGAAACATATTTGGATTTTTAATTGGAATTGTTGCAGTAAGTATATAGAAATCAAAAATACATGCTAGTATAACTAACATGTATTTTTGATATATATTAATGACCACCATGCATACGAGAGGCATCTTCTGCAAGTTCTCTTTGAGTACGAGAAATAATTTCTTCAAAACTGTCAGTTGGATATTCTTCAGCAATTTTTTGTAATCTTTCTTCAATTTCTCTATCTGTAAAAACGTCCGCTATTTCACTATCATAAGATTTAATCATCTCAACATAACTTTCATGATATTGACTAGAAGAGGTTGGATCGCCGTCAAAATCTTTCAAGGTAGTTTTATGACCTTCAGCCATATGAAATTTACCTTCATCAAGATTTGCTTGAGGTCCATATACCCCCTCTTTTTGAGGAGTAAATTGTTCACGAACTTCTCTAGTTGTATATCTAACTTCTCTAGTTTCAAGCCTTTGAGTTATAGCTTCATCAGACCTTGTATGTCCTTTTTGACCAAAGCCAAGCTCTATGGTACCATAAGAACCTATATTGGCAGTAAGAACTCCATTTTTTACTATAGGAGAATTTATAGCATAAGCAGATTGAACTGATTGTTTTGAGACCTCTGAACCGTCTCTGTTAGTTTGATATACATCTAAATCTGGATATTTACCTCTATCTTGTTCTAACATGTCACAAGGTTTTAATGAACCATCAGGCTCTCTAATAATAAATGAAAAACGGGTTGTATTAGTATTTCCTTTTATAGCATCAGAATATACTGCAATTAAAGTAGAACCAGAAGAAACACCTAATATATCTGCCATTGTGTATCTATCAGTAACTTTGTTGTCTAATTTAGTTTCCTGTTTAGAATTGATATTTTCTAATGCAGCAGCATTTTGTTTTTTTATTTCATCATCATCACGTTCATCATCTTCTCTAACATCTAAAGTAAGTTCAGACTTATCCGCAACCTTTTGCTCTAAATCAAATTCTGACATTGAAAGAATATCCTTTTTAGCAATTCCAAGTTCTTTAGCAATTTGTTCTAATCTAGTATCAAACTCAGTCAAAGATAATCCTTGAGTTTGACTTAAATCTTCAAGTTGACCTATGAAACTTAAATCATCTTGTGCAAATTCAGCAGAAGGATATATTCTTCCGTCCTTATCACGCCCAGCAATAAAATTTTTATTTTCATCATAGAATTTTTGTACTACAGTTCCGTCTGGCATTTCATCAATTATCATAAAAATATCTTTTGTAACTTGAACATTACCATATGCAGACGTTTCATTAGAAGTTATAGTTCCTAGATATTCAATGTCTTGTGTAAAGTCAGACTTTTTTTCCTCAAGAATTTCTTGCATTATTTCATATAAACTCTTATCCATATTTTTATTATCCCTTTCAAACACAATATATTTTAATTATAACATGGTAGAAAAAATAAGTCAAAAAATATTAGATGTTCGCTAGAATTTTTGAGGGATATATTATATAATGACAAAAACTAGAAATTTGAAGAAAGGAATTAAAAATGAACATATTAGATATTATTGCTAAAAAAAGAGATAAAAAAGAATTAAGTAAACAAGAAATAGACTATTTCATAAATAAATATACAAGCGGAGAAATAACAGATTATCAGGCGGCAGCACTTGTAATGGCAATATATATAAATGGGATGAACTATGAAGAAACAAAAAATTTAACACTGGCAATGGCATATTCAGGAAAAACCCTAGACTTAAGTGATATATCAGACACAATAATAGATAAACACTCAAGTGGAGGAGTAGGAGACAAAGTAACACTAATTTTAATGCCAATAATTGCATCATTTGGAATACCAGTTGCAAAAATGTCTGGAAGAGGATTAGGAATTACAGGAGGAACTATAGATAAATTAGAGTCAATTACAGGATATAGAACAGATTTAAGTATAGAAGAATTTAAAAAAAATATAAAAGAAATAGGAATAGGACTTATAGGACAGACAGAAAACTTAGCACCAGCAGATAAAAAAATATACGCTCTAAGAGATACAATCGCATGCACCGAGAGTGTGCCGTTAATTGCATCAAGTATAATGAGTAAAAAAATAGCCGCAGGAGCAAACAAATTAGTATTAGAAGTAACATGTGGAAGTGGAGCATTTATGAAAACTAAAGAAGATGCGGAAACCTTAGGGAAAGTTATGAAAGAGATAGGAAAACTATCAGGAATTGAAACCACATGTGTAATTACTAATATGGAACAACCAATAGGTAAATGTGTAGGAAATTCATTAGAAGTAGAAGAAGCTATAAAAGCGTTGAAAGGCGACATGGAAAAAGACGTAAAAGAAATAGTATTATGTCTTGGAGCAGAGATAATAAAAATGGCAGGATTAGGCAAAGACATAGAGATAAATAAAAAAATGATATTAGAAAAAATAGAGCAAGGCAAAGCTTATGAAAAATTTATACAACTAATAGAAAAACAACAAGGAGATGTAGAATATCTAAATCACATTGAAAAAGCAAAAGAAATTGTAAAAGTAACAGCAGAAGAAAATGGGTATATCAAAACTTTAAATGCAGAAGCAATAGGAAGAGCAGCATTAACACTTGGAGCAGGAAGAGTAAAAAAAGAAGACAAAATAGATTATACATGTGGAATTGTGTTAGAGAAAAAAATCGGAGATAAGGTAAATGTAGGAGAAACTCTAGCATATATACACTTCAATAAAAAAGAAAAAATAGAGACAGCAATTCAAAAAGTAAAAGAGGCATATATAATAAGCAATAAAGAGCCAGAAAAATATATAGATATATTAAATATCATATAAAAATAATCGCACATTTAAGAAAGGAAGAAAATTATGGACTTAATCGAAGGATTAAATGATAAACAAAAAGAAGCAGTACTTGCAGTAGACGGACCATGCCTTGTAATTGCAGGTGCAGGTTCTGGAAAAACAAAAGTATTAACACATAAAATAGCATATATAATACAAGAAAAAGGAATAAAAGCATGGAATATACTTGCAATAACGTTTACAAATAAAGCAGCAAATGAAATGAAAGAAAGAGTTGAAAAACTTCTAGGAGATGCTGCAAATGACATGTGGATAGGGACATTTCATTCTATATGTGTAAGAATACTTAGAAGATATATAGATAGAATAGGATTTACATCATCTTTTGTAATTTTTGATACAACAGATCAAAAAAGCATTATAAAAGAGTGTATGAAAGAACTAAAAATAGATGACAAGATGTTTACAGATAGAGGAATTATATATGAGATAAGTAATGCAAAAAATGATATGATAGAACCAGAAGAATATGCTAAAAGAACTAATAATGAAATGAGAAAAGAAGTAATATCAGAAGTATATAAACTATATCAAAAAAAGCTAAGAGAGAATAATGCACTCGACTTTGACGATATTATAAATTACACAATAAAAATATTAATGCAAGAACCAGATGCTTTAGAATATTACTCAGAAAAATTCAAATATGTATTAGTAGATGAATACCAAGATACAAATAAGGCACAATTTATGTTAATATCGCTATTATCAGCAAGAAATGGCAACATTACAGTTGTTGGAGATAATGATCAAGGTATATATTCATTTAGAGGAGCTGACATAAAAAATATATTAAACTTTGAAAAAGATTTTCCAGGCACAAAAATTATAAAACTAGAACAAAATTATCGTTGTACAAAAAGTATATTAAATGTTGCAAATGCTGTAATTAAGAATAATGAAGTAAAATATAAAAAAGAATTATGGACAGAAAATGAAAAAGGAAATGCTGTAACAGCGCATCTTGCAAATAACGAATATGAAGAAGCAAGATATGTAGTAGAGCAAATAGAACACTTAAGAAGAGAAGAATACTATAAATATTCAGATTATGCAATATTATATAGGATGAATACACAATCACGTGTATTAGAAACAGAGTTAAGACAAGCAGGAATCCCATATAAGATTATAGGTGGACTAAAATTCTATGAAAGAAAAGAAATCAAAGATATAATGGCATATCTAAGATTAATATATAATACAAAAGATAACTTAAGTTTAAGAAGAATAATAAATGAACCAAAAAGAGGAGTTGGAAAAACAAGCCTTGACCAAATTTCAGTAATTGCTGAAGAAGCAGGAATATCAATGTATGACGTAATAAAAGATGCAGCAAAATATGGGCTAGGAAGAGTCTACACAAATACAAGAGAATTTGTTAATACAATAGATGAATTAGTACATAAAAAAGAAGAAATGACAGTTTCAGAATTAACACAAAAAGTATTAAAAGATACGGGATATATAAAAGCTTTGGAATTGGAAAATACAAAAGAAGCGGAAAACAGAATAGAGAACTTAGAAGAATTTTTAACAGTAACAATGGAATTTGAAGAAGAAGCGGAAAACGACCTTGGAAGCTTCCTAGAAAGCATATCACTTGCAAGCGATATTGATGAAATGGAAGAACCAACAGAACAAGTAACACTTATGACACTTCATAGTGCAAAAGGACTAGAATTCCCAGTAGTATTCTTAGTGGGACTGGAAGAAGGAATATTTCCAGGGAATAAATCAATGGACGATCCAAACGGAATAGAAGAAGAAAGAAGACTTTGCTATGTTGGAATAACAAGAGCAAAAGAAAACCTATTTATGACATGCGCAAAATCAAGAACAATATTTGGTTCAACATCATATAACTCAATATCAAGATTTTTAAAAGAAGTACCAGAAGAAATGTTAAGTGAAGAAAGTTCGCTTTCATCAGAAAGTAATATAAAAGGAACATTTGATAATAGCAATAATTATGAGTGGAAATATGGAAATTCAAATATTAAGACATATAATATTGATATAAATGCTACTCAAACAAAAGTTGCAGCAAATGGATTTACATTTAAGACACCAGAAAGCTTTTTAAATGGACTAAACAAGAAAAAACAAGAAGTTGACATATCAGAATATAAAGAAGGAATAAGAGTATATCATAAGAAATTTGGAGAAGGAACAATAAATTATGTTGAAGAAGAAGGAGCAGATTATAAAGTTGATATAAACTTTGATAAAGCAGGACATAAAAGGCTAATGGCAAAATATGCAGGATTAGAAATAATAAAATAAGAAAAGTGTGCGTTAGCGAAAGCAGAGCTTTCGACGCACACATGTGCATTTTGCTTCGCAAATATGCACAGCCCAAGGAAACTTAACCTTGTTGTATAGCAAAAATCTTCGATTTTTCCTATACAATAAAAAAACAGACCTATTTGCAATTTCTTGCAAAATAGGTCTGTTTTACTTAACTTTGTATAAAAAAACCAAAATTGCCAATAATATAATTATCAAAATAAATA
>CAYVWC010000023.1:9784-14984 GCA_964455415.1 uncultured Clostridium sp. | reverse complement strand
CCACTTAAAGAAAGGAACTATATCATATCACATATTTTTATTTTTGTAAAATCTAACTTTTATGACATTTTTTATGTAGAACATATTTCTATATGTGTACTGTCAAAAAATACCACAAAATCAAAAATAGAAAAAATTAGACATATTTTATGGCAATAAACAGCAACTTTTTTATTTGTCAAAATAGTATAAAATTTAAGTAAACCTAAAAAAAGTTGAAAACAAAAAGAAAAAAAGTAGCTCATAATAAAATAGACATTTTGCAAAACATGTGACAAAGTTTGATTTTGTGCAATGTTTTGTTCCTCATGTTTGTTCTGTTTCTTTTTAAAATGTCCTATATTCCCCTCAATTTTTAATAAATTTTAATTTTTATCTTTTAGTTTTACTATTTTCTTTTCCATTAATATTACATTAATTTCTGCACCTATTAAAATTATATATATTATTGCATACAACCACATCATAATTAATGTTATTGTTGCCAAGCTTCCATATATTACAGAAAAATTTTTAAATACATCTACATAAATTGAGAAAAAATATGATACAATAAACCACCCGAATAGATGCAAATATTGCCCCAGGTATTTGATATTTTAGCCTACTCCCCTCTTTGCTCGGTATAAATCTATACATCAAGACAAACATTGCAAATAATGATATAATTACTAAAATTATTCTTATCTCTAATATAAGGGTTATTATATTACTAAAGGAAGCAAAGTTATTTTTAATAATTTCACTTATACTGTTTCCAAATACCAATAAAATTAATACCATAATTATTGTAATTAATACTATTACAGTCCCTACTATTCCCTTTAATCTCAATAATACATGATTTTGCTTATCTTTACTTTTATATATCGAAGAAATTCCTACACTCAATGAATAGAAACTATTTGCTGCAGACCATAAAAGAAATATTACTGATATAGAGACTGTTTCTAATGATTTTGAGTAAACTTCTTGTATTATATCAAGAACACTATTTTTGGTTACAGTTGGTAAAAATGCCTCTAAAATATATATTAAAGTCTCTCTTTCTATATTCATATATTTTATTAGACTAAGTAAAAGTATTATAAAAGGAATAAATGACAAAAAAGTAAAATATGCACATTTGGCTGCATATTCCCCCACATTGTCATCATTTAGTTTTTCTAAAAATAAAGTTACTCCTTTTATAATTTTTTGTATAAATATTCTCATATTTTATATTATTTCGCAAATGCAAAAAAATAACCATTATGTTTAAAACTAAAACATAGTGGTTATTTAAAATTTTATTTAAAATTCCTTAAAAAATAATCAATCTTATCTAAAAATTCCTCATTATTTTTACTTGATACCATTTGAGTTAACAATTGTTCGGTAACATCTGCAACTGACATACTAGACAATGCTTTTCTAAGTGCAAAAACAGTGTCCTTTTCTCTTGGAGTTAATAGCATTTCTTCTCTTCTTGTTCCTGACTTATTTATGTCAATTGCTGGGAAAATACGTCTTTCTGATAATTTTCTATCTAAATGTACTTCCATATTTCCTGTTCCCTTAAATTCTTCAAATATAATGTCATCCATTTTACTTCCTGTTTCAATTAATGCTGTTGCAAGGATTGTTAAACTTCCTCCATTTTCTATATTTCTCGCAGCTCCAAAAAATCTTTTTGGCTTGTACAATGCTGTTGGGTCTAAACCTCCTGACAATGTTTTCCCAGAAGGAGGAACAACAAGATTATAGGCTCTTGCTAATCTTGTAATACTATCAAGTAATATTACAACATCTCTGTTTTGTTCTGTAAGTCTTTTAGCCCTTTCTAATACCATTTCAGCAACTTTTACATGATGTTCTGGAAGTTCATCAAATGTAGAATAAATTACATCTCCTTTAATAGATCTTTTCATATCTGTGACTTCTTCTGGTCTTTCATCTATTAATAAAACTATAAGTTCTATTTCTGGATTATTTGTAGTAATACTATTAGCAATTCTTTTCAATAAAGTTGTTTTTCCGACTTTAGGAGGAGCGACTATCATACCTCTTTGTCCTTTTCCAATTGGCGAAATTAAATCAATTATTCTTGTTGCTATTTCATTTTGTTTAGTTTCTAATTTTATTCTTTCGTCTGGATGAATAGGTATAAGTTCGTCAAAATTTTTTCTTTTCATTGCAATATCTGGCGAATCTCCATTTACATCTCCAACAAATATTAGAGCAGGAAATTTTTCGCCTTCTTTAGGAAATCTTGCTATTCCCTTAATTTTATCTCCTGTATTCAATCTAAATCTTTTAATTTGTACTGGTGAGATATAAACATCTTTTGGTGTAGATAAGTAATTCTCTCCTCTTAAGAAACCATAACCGTCTGGCAATACTTCCAAAATTCCTTCTACAATATCATCATCCTCATTTGTGATTTTGTATCCATTATTAGATACCTGTTGTATTTCCTCTTCTTTTTGAATATTTTCAGCTGTATTTTCTAGTTCTTTTTCCCCTTTTTCTAGTTCCTCTAATGCTTCTATTAGTTCACTTTTTTTTAGTTTACTAATATTTTTTAATCCCTTTTCTTTTGCAATTTTACGCAATTCAGCTAATTGTAAGTTGTTTTCCATATAATTGCCCCCTATAATTATATTATTATTTAATTTTGATTAAAAAAATTGGAAAAAATAAAGATAAAAAAATAGTTGAAAATTCATAAAACTTATAAGTTTTATGAATTTTAGCTTCCTATATCTATATAAACTTTTTCATCTGGCATATACATATTAAGTTTTTCCCTAGCGATTTTTTCGATAAATTCTAGCGAATTAGAATTTTCCTTTAATGATACTAGAGATTCTTTATATTCATTTGCTTCTTCAATATCTTGCTCTACTGCTGCAATTTCAGTTTGATATGTATTTAAGACTTTTTGTTGATTTATTAAAGTAATAGCAACATAAGATATAAAAGCTACTAATAATAATTTTTTTAATAATTTTTTTATATTAATCTTCATATGTTTACTCTTTCTTTTAATTTTTCTTACGCATACTTAGTTTTGTCGATACTTATATAATTCTACATAAGATGTCAAAATCCTTCTTTATTGTGTAAGATTTCTTGTTTTTTGCTTTCAATATCTTTATTATATTTTTTTTTCTTAAATTTTGCAATACTATTAGCAAATTTTGTAAATTTTTCTTGCATTTTTTTACCCAAAAGTCTTTTTACAAATTTATATATAATATTTATTGGTAATAATATGACTTTCAAAACTGATGAAATGATTTTTTTTGTAGATAATACTATTTTTACTGAAATATTAATAACTATTTTACTACAAAATAACATATATATTGCAAGTCCAATAAATATCGCGATGAAAATATATGCTCTAAATTGTCCATTATTAAATATAAAAAGTGAATACATTATAATTAATGCCGAAATTATCCAAAACAAACTATCTTCGATATAAGTTACAAAATTTGGAGTTTTAAAACTTCTTCTCAAAATTCTAAAAACATCAAATACAATTCCTATAAAGATACCATTTAAAATAAAAATCAAGAATAAATAGGCTTGGTTTACTATATTTGAATTCAATTTCTATTCCACCCTTATTTAAAAATTTTACTAATAATGCCTCCAGCCTTATCTTTGCTTAAGTCTTTCTCACTATAGCTCAAACTATTTATATCCCCTTCTACAATTACCTCAGAAGTGTCAATACTTAGTTTATTTATTCTCAAATTTTCGCCCTTTACTGTAAGTAATCCTAATTCTGTTTCTACCATGACAATTTGATCATCAAAACTTAATACATCTAAAACTCCTGATATGCTTAATTTTTCTCTATTTTCAAGTATCAGGTTTTGAATTGTAGTTTGAGATAGATTTTTTCTTTCTTCGATTGTCATAAGTTTCTCCTTTCTTGTGTAATTCTCTATTATATATAATATTATATTCTATCTTTGTCTTATTTAGAACAAAAAGATATACCTAAACTTTAAGAGTTTAAGTATATCTTTTTGTTATTTTTTCATTTTTAAATATGCTTCTATAAATCCGTCTATTTCTCCGTTCATTACCGCTTCCACATTTCCCACTTCAAAATTCGTCCTATGGTCTTTTACAAGCGTATAAGGGCAAAATATATATGATCTAATTTGACTTCCCCACGCAATGTCTTTTTGAACTCCCTTTAAATCTTCAATTCTTTCTTTATTTTCTTTTTCCTTTAAATCAAGCAATTTAGATTTAAGCATTTTCATCGCTGTTTCTTTGTTTTGTAATTGTGAACGTTCAGATTGGCAAGATGTAACAATATTGGTTGGTATATGTGTTATTCTAACCGCAGAAGAAGTTTTATTTATATGCTGTCCTCCTGCTCCAGAAGAGCGATAAGTGTCTACCCTCAAATCATCAGGATTAATTTCTAATTCTATATCATCAGAAATTTCAGGTAAAACTTCAACAGAAGCAAACGAAGTGTGTCTTCTTCCACCAGCATCAAAAGGAGAAATTCTTACTAATCTATGTACTCCCATTTCACTTTTCAGGTATCCATACGCATTTTCTCCTATGATGACTGCTGTCACACTTTTTATACCTGCTTCTTCTCCTTCTAAATAATCTGTCTCTTTTATTGTAAATCCGTTATTTGTTGCCCACCTAGTATACATCCTATATAACATTTGTACCCAATCTTGGGCTTCTGTTCCTCCTGCACCCGAGTGTAAGGTTATAATAGCGTTATTCTTATCAAATTTTCCAGAAAGTAAAATCTTTATTTCCAATTTCTCTAAATCTCTTGATAATTTGGCTGTACTTTTTGCTAGTTCCCTAGATAACTCTTCATCATTTTCAAGTAGTAAAAAGTCGTTCATTTCCAATAAATTTGTTATTCCTTGATTTATATCTCTTAAACCAGTGTACTTTGCTTTAACATCTTTTATTTCCTGTAAAATTATATTAGATTTTTTTGTATCACTCCAAAATCCGTCTATCAATGTTTTATTTTCTAATTCTTCAAGTTTTTG
The DNA here is from genome assembly GCA_964455415.1 of uncultured Clostridium sp. GTDB lineage: Bacteria > Bacillota > Clostridia > TANB77 > CAG-508 > JAAWPK01. The sequence goes on along the minus strand of CAYVWC010000023.1, from coordinate 9,948 downwards.
TTTTAGCTCTTGAACTTTTCCTATTGTATGTTCTAAACTATCAAATCTCTCTTTCATATCTATTAAAATTTTTTTATTTTCTTCAAGGTCAATCATTGATACCTCCTTATATATTGTTATTATATTAAATATTACTAAACTTTGCAAGTACAAAAAGTACACAT
>CAYVWC010000023.1:0-9684 GCA_964455415.1 uncultured Clostridium sp. | reverse complement strand
ATTATCCAAAAAGTCAAAATTTATATTTGTTTATAGGTCATGCACGTCAAAAGCAGTTTTTTCATATAATTGACTATGTGAAAACGGAGGTGTTTTTTACTTTATGTTTGGAGCTTTAACATTGACTGGATTTTTTGCATTTCTAAAAAGTGCAACTTTTATGGTGCGGATACATACAAAGTTCAAATCTCTTTCCTGAACCTTTAAATACAGAAGAAGAGCAAGAATTTTTGATAAGATTAAAAAATGGAGATGAAGATGCTAGAAATATATTAATTGAAAGAAATTTAAGACTTGTCGCTCATGTATCTAAAAAATATTCTTCTACTAATATTGACCAAGATGATTTAATATCAATAGGAACAATTGGACTTATAAAGGGAATTAATACTTTTAATATGGATAAAAAGATAAGACTTGCAACTTATGTTGCTAGATGTATAGAAAATGAAATATTGATGTTTCTTAGAACTTCTAAAAAAACGAAGTCTGAAGTCTACTTAAATGAACCTATACGGAAAAGATAAAGATGATAATGAAATAACTCTTTTAGAAATTTTAGAAAATGATGAAAGAAGTATAGAAGATGAAATTGATTTAAAATTAAAAACTAAAAAATTATTTGATAAAATGAAAGAAATACTAAAAGATAGAGAAAGAACTATATTAGAACTACGTTTTGGATTAAATGGTAAAATTCCTAAAACACAAAACGAAATTGCAAAAATGCTTGGAATTAGTCGCTCTTATGTCTCACGAATTGAAACAAAAGCAATAAACAAGTTAAGCAAAGAATTTAAAGAATAATTAAAATTAATAGGTCGTAGCCTTAGTTCACTATGACCTATTAATCTTAATTCATTTTATTCACTTCTAAGTGCTAATACTGGATCTTCTCTTGCTGCTTTTTTTGAAGGGATAATACCACCAATCAATGTTAGAAGTATACTTAGTATAATTAGTATAACTCCTGCTGCAAATGGTAATACAGCTTTAACATTTGCTCCATTTGCAAGCACTGCAATAATATAATTGATAGGAATTAACAATAATAGTGTAACACCTATACCTATAATTCCTGCAAGAGCTCCAATGATAATAGTTTCTGCATTAAATACTTGTGAAATGTTGTGCTTAGAAGCTCCCATTGCCCTTAATATTCCAATCTCTTTTTTACGTTCTAATACACTTATATAAGTGATTACTCCTATCATGATAGAAGAAACTATAAGTGATATTGAGACAAATGCAATTAATACATAACTAATTGTATCAACAATTGTCGTTACAGAGCTCATTAATGTTCCAACCATATCTGTAAACGAAATCACCTTATCATCTTCCCCATTTTCTTTCATAAGCTCATTATATTCATTTAATAGATTAGTTATAGCTTGATTACTTTCAAAATCTTTCGGATATATATCAATTTCACTTGGTTCATCAAGACTTGTATAATTTAGTGTTTTTAAATTGCTTTCATATGTTACTGTATTTTGAGTCATAAGTGAACTAAACAATTCTGATAATTCTTCCTCATCCATTTTTATATGAAATGCTTCTATAAAAGTTTCTTCATCAATACTAATCGCACTTGCAATGGATTTGCTTAAATTTGTAATATTTGACTCCATTTCTTTTTGTAAACTACTACTTATTGAAGTTAATACTTCTTGCATATATTCTTCCATAATATTTTCTATCTGTTCTTCTAAGTTTTGAGATTTTATTATATCAGATAGACCGTTAGTTATAATAGTTTTTGCCTCATCAGATTGTAAATATTCTGTTAAATATATTTCTAAGTCTTCTGTTTTTATTAATTCATTGTCATCTACATATTTTTGGTATCCAGTTAATATTTCTATCATGATTTCTTGTAATTGTTCTTCTGTAATAGTTATGCTACCATTTGTCATAATTATTTCTTGTATTTTATTATTAAGTAGCTCACTTGCTTCTTTTGATTGTAAATATTCTGATAATTGGTTTCCTATTTGTGTTAGGCTTGTGTTTTCGTTTTCTTTAATATATGCTTCATAGCCATTTATTAAGTCATTAAGTATACTTTTTACATCATTACTTGATATTGAAAATTCTATATTATTTAAAATATCTTCTAGTTTTAAAGAAGGCAATGAGTTCTTTTCTAAGATTGTATTTAGACTTCCAAAGTCCACACTTATTTTAGATTGATCAATTTTAAAAGCTGATTGAATTTTTTCTGTATCTATCTCTATCAAAGAATCCATATCAAGTGTATCTTCTTCTATTTCATCAAAATTTTTGCCTGTGAATACATTAATTTCTGGATTTTCTAGTTGTTGTTGGACAATTTCGCTATTTTTTGCATTTTCTATTACATAATATACTAAAGATGATGTATAATTAATTCCACTTTGTAATATGGTAGCTGTTGCATCTTCCTTTGGTTGCACTATACCTACTATTGTTAAATCTTCACTATTTGCAATAACATTTTTCATATATTCTGTATTATCACTTTTATCACGCCAAATGTTATATTCTTCATCATATTCATAACAGTCGGCAACATTTACTATTTTAAATGTTATACCTAAAATATCATCATAAGAATATGATCCTAAATCATAAGGAATATCTACCTCTTCCCCTTTAGAAAATTGTGTTACAAATCCTTCTATTTCACTATAATCCCTTAGTCCGAGTGTGTATAATAAAAAGTCTGACATACTTCCATTTGATGTTAGAACTAATACGCACTCATTGTAATTACTAGGCCATTTCCCTGCTTTTATATCATATTGACTTTGATATAAATCGGTGTCTTCTGGCATTGAGTAGAATACATCTGTACTCATCATCGTGGAAATTATACTATTTGATGAAGATTCTGATCCAATTCCTAAACTAGAAAATGTAACATCTGGATTTAGTTGTCTTATATTTTCTATATCTGAACTGTAAATTCTTGGATTAATATCATAACTATATTCAATGGCTCTTGCATATTCATCTATTGAACTTTCTTCGCTTTCTAAATATTCCTTAAGAGATTTTAAATCATTTGAATCTATACTTAAAAACATGCTTGTTATTTGTTCACTAATTTTAATTTCTCCGCTTCCACTATCACTACTACTTCCACTCATGCCTAATAAAAGTGAACTAAAATTAATACCAGAACTTTGTATTTGCAAAGGATATTCTGATAATGTTTCCTCTTCTATTGAGTTTATATATGAATTAACACCATTTGATAGGGACAATATTAGTGATATTCCAATAATACCAATTGACCCCGCAAAAGATGTTAAAATAGTTCTTCCTTTCTTTGTTTTCAAATTATTAAAACTTAATGATAACGAAGTTAAGAAAGACATCGTTGTTTTCCCTAAATTTTTATGAATTGGTTCTCTTTTTTCTTTATCTTCAATAATATATGGATTGGTATCAGAAATTATTTTTCCGTCTTTAATATTAACAATACGAGTGGCATAGTTTTCCGCAAGTTCTGGATTATGTGTTACCATTACTACTAGACGGTCTTTTGCTACTTCTTTTAGTAGTTCCATAACTTGTATACTAGTATCACTATCTAAAGCTCCTGTTGGTTCATCTGCGAGTACTATGTCTGGGTTGTTAACTAATGCTCTTGCTATAGCTACTCTTTGCATCTGCCCTCCTGATAGTTGGTTTGGCTTTTTATGAAGTTGATCTGCAAGTCCCACCTTATCAAGTGCTTCTATTGCTAATTTTTTTCTCTTTCTCTTAGATACTCCTGAAATTGTTAATGCAAGCTCCACATTGGCTAAAATGGTCTGGTGAGGTATTAGATTATAACTTTGAAATACAAAGCCTATTGTATGATTACGATAAGAATCCCAATCGTTATCTTTATATTGTTTTGTTGAAATTTCGTTTATTATTAGGTCTCCTTTGTCGTAACGGTCTAGTCCTCCAATAATATTTAAAAATGTTGTTTTTCCAGAACCACTTGGTCCTAATATTGCAACAAATTCATTGTCTCTTAAGTTAAGACTTACGTTATCTAATGCCTTTTGTATTAAATTTCCAGTTTTATATTGTTTATAAATATTTTTTATTTGTAACATAATAATCTCCTATCATGAACACATCTCCTTATTATTTTATTCTAATTATTACTTATATATATTAGATTTTATACCAATAAATTTATAATATAAATTGCAAATATTATAACTAGAAATAATCCTTTTAATCTTGTAATTGTATCTTTCTTTGGGATATAGCAAAATAGCCATAATAAACCTGTAGAAAATGTTAATAATATTAAGTTTGAGATAAATTCTCCAGATATTGGTATTGGTGTTATGATAGCACCCAGTCCTAATATAAGAAATGAATTTAATACACTTGATCCTATTAAATTTCCTACTGCAATATCTGCATCTTTCTTTATTGTTGCTACTATCGATGTTATAAGTTCAGGGAGTGCAGTTCCTATTGCCACTATTGTAAGACCTATTACTCTTTCACTAACTCCATGTTCTTCTGCAATAATTGTAGCACAGTCTACAACAAGATCTCCTCCAACTTTTAACAATACAAATCCAATAAACATGCTTAAAATTTGAAGAAATGTATTTTTCTCTTTTTCATTTTTGTTTTTATTCTTTTTTTCTTCACGATATTCTTCTACAATTTTTTTTCTGTCTAATAAAATAGGATACAATATATAAAGTATGAATAATATTATAAGTATAAGTCCCTTTATAAATCCTATTGTCCCATTTTCACCTATAGACATTAATAAAATTAAAATTGTAGATGCAAAAGCAATTGGAATATGAAATTTTTTTGTTTCTTTTTGAATACTAATTGGATTTAGTATCGCCATAAGTCCTAGAATAAAAAGTAAATTGCATAAGTCACTTCCTATTGAATTTCCTACTATTAAATCTGTAGAATTTTGAACAGCTGATTTAACTGTAATAAAAAGTTCTGGCATAGAAGTTCCAATTGAAACAATTGTAAGTCCTATAAGAATTTCTGGGATATGAAATTTTTTTGCTATATTACTAGCTCCCCTAACTAAAAATTCTGCACCAATTATTAGTAGTAATAATCCAAAAAGTATTTGTAATAAGTTAAGTATCATGTCGTCTCCTTTGTTTATTAATTATAGTTTTCCCCTATATTTTTCTATTAAATCTATGTATATTGTAACCTTAATTAGTATTTATATCCAATTAGGTCTTATAAGAGCTTTATTAATTTTATTACATATTTTATCAAATAACAAGATAAAAAGTTAGTCTCTATTAACATATTTCTGCAAGTTCTTTAAGTTTCTTATCAAAATCTGGATATTGTTTGTTTAATCTAATTATTTTTCCACTTTTATCTACAAAACAATGTGATGATGTTCCTTCTAAAATTAAATGATTATTCTTTTTATTTTTCATGATATATTGAATAATAAGTCTTACTCCTTTAAATTCCTTTATACTAGTTTCTATCTCTACTTCATCATTAAATTTTGTACTTTCTTTATATTCACAGTTAATTCCAACTACTGGTACAGCTATTCCTATTTCTTCAAGTTTGACAAATTCATAACCTATTTTATCTAAAAAATCTACTCTAGCTTCTTCCATCCACCTAACATAGTTTGAGTGATGTGTAATCCCCATTTTATCTGTTTCATAATATTGAACTCTATGTGTATACTTTTCCATTTTTACCTCCATTGCTATTCTTTTATATAATATCACATTTTTAATTAATATGAAAGAAATTAATCAAATTTACTCACTTTTTTTATCAGCAATTCATATAATAAATTATCTTTTATTAAGATTGGAGGTATTATGATTAAAAAAGTTTTATACATTTTCATATTTTTTGTGTTTTACATAATTATGATGTCGTCTGCATGTTTTGCGCTTTCTCCTTCTTCTGATACTATTTACGAAGGAATAGATGTAAGTGATTGGCAGGGATATATAGATTATAGTGAAGTAAAAGCAGCTGGAATTGAAATAGTATATATAAAAGCAAGTCAAGGTAATAATATTACTGATCCATATTTTAAAACAAATTATAATAATGCAAAAATTAATGACCTTAAAGTAGGTCTTTATCATTTTTTAACTGCCGAAACTGAAGAAGAGGCAATTGAAGAAGCGGAATATTTTGCTTCTGTTATTTCAGGTACATCTCCAGATTGTAAACTTGCAATGGATTTTGAAAATTTTGGAAGTCTTACACAAGAACAGATAAATAGTATTTCTATAGCCTTCTTAGAAAGAGTTACTGAACTTACAAACAAAGAAGTTATAGTTTATAGTGATGCGTATAATGCGGAAAATGTTTTTAGTAGTGATATTGCAAATAACTATCCTTTATGGATTGCAGAATATGATGTTTCATCCCCTACAGATAACGTAAATTGGTCTTCTTGGGTTCGGCTTTCAATATACAGATACTGGTGAAGTTTCTGGAATTAGTGGATATGTAGATCGAGATATGTTTACAAGTGACATTTTTTTATCTTCTAATGATGTTATAACAACCACTCCAAATTCCACTAATAAAATAGAATATTATACTGTCGTAAGTGGAAATACATTAAGTGAAATCGCACTGGAATTTGGAACTACTGTTAATGAAATAGCCGGTTTAAATAGTATCAGAAATGTTAATTTAATTTATCCAGGCGAAGTTCTTAGGATTGATGTTACTAGAAGTTTAAGCGAAATACAAAATGACGTATATGAAACAAATCACATAATTTATACAGTAAAAAGAGGAAATACTTTAACATATATTGCCAACAGATTTGGAGTTTCAATCGCAAGTATTGTAAAATTAAATAATATTAGAAACCCTAATTTAATCTATGCTGGAGAAAGATTAAGAATAAATAATTAATTTAAAAGGACTTTTAGTAAAAGATTAAAATATATTAATCTTTTATCTAAAGTCCTTTTATGAAGAGTTATTTTATTTTTCCCTTCTTATTATCCAATTTTCTTCACATTTTATTGGAAAATGTATTTTTACGCACTGTCCTTTTTTACCAGGACTTACGCTTTCTATTTCCTCATCTGTTTCTGCATCCCATAGTCTATCTATTTTAAATTTGAATACATCTATAGTTCCTGGAATTATTATTTCCAAAGTATCTCCTACAAATAATTTGTTTTTTATTTCAATAATAGATTTATCATTATCATATTTTACTATCTTACCCCCGAATTCATAGTCTGGATTATATTGTTTTCCTTCAAATTCTTGGAAGTCTTTATTGTTTCTATCATTAAAATAAAATGTTGTTAGACTTCTTGTTTTTACTTTTTCTATTTCTGTTAAATATTTAGTATAATCATATTTCTCTGGAGCTTTTACATAATCATCTATTGCATTTCTATATACATTTACAATACTTGCTAAATAATATTCTGTTTTAAGTCTTCCTTCTATTTTTAGACTATCAACGCCCATTTCAATTATCTCAGGAATTTCTTTTATAAGGCATAAATCTTTTGATGAAAATATATATGTTCCTTTATCATCATATTCAACAGGCATTAAGTTTCCTGGGTTATTTCTCTCCTCTGCATAAACATTATATTCCCACCTACAACTTTGTGCACAGTCTCCAAGGTTTGCACTTCTTGAAGCAAGAAAATCACTTAAAAAACATCTTCCAGAATACCCAAAGCATAATGCTCCATGTACAAAAATTTCTGTCTCAAGTCCCATTGGTGTTTTATTTATAATATCTTTTATTTGTTTTTTATTTAATTCTCTAGCAAGAATAATCCTTTTTGCTCCATTTTTATACCAGAACATAGCAGAATGTGCAGACACAATATTTGCTTGTGTACTAATATGTATATCTACATCTGGTGCTTCCTCTTTTATAATGTCTAACACTCCTCCGTCTGATAATATAATTCCGTCTACTTTAAGTTTATTTAGCATGTTAGCTTGTTTTTTTATTTCTTCATAGTTTTCATCTAACGCATATATATTTATTGCTGCATATACCTTTTTACCGATTTCATGTGCGTATATAATTGTTTTTTCTAAATCGTTATCATCTACTTCTGCTCTGCTTCTTAATGATAAAGAAGCGGTTCCACAATACACTGCATCAGCTCCATAAAGAAAAGCTATTTTTGCTTTTTCAAATGAGCCTGCAGGTGCAAGTAATTCTGGTTTTTTCATAAAAATCTCCCTTTTTGTTATAATTTAGTTATATTATATAATATTTAATATCAAAATTCAATATGGCTTTTTTCTTTAGAGTATCTTAAAATTTTCTTAATCCCTTTACTTTTTTTCTAATATTTGATATAGTTTATTTGCTATCACTTTTTAAAAGATAAAAAAATAGAGAGTGGATGTTTTATGAATATGTCAAAAAAAATAACTAAATTTCAAAAATTAGCTGTCTACTTTTTCATTTATTCATTTATAGGTTGGATTGCTGAGGAAATATTTTGTGTGATTTCAACACATGAATTTGTAAATAGAGGCTTCTTATTTGGACCAATTTGCCCTATTTACGGGTATGGTGCTCTTATTTTGATACTCTGTTTTAATAATTATAAACAAAAACCAATCAAGTTATTTTTCTTATCTGCCCTTATTTTTAGTCTTTTTGAGTATATAACAGACTTTTTTCTACAAGCATTGTTTGCAACAAAGTGGTGGGATTATACTGGATACTTTTTGAATATCAATGGAAGAGTAACATTAATTTTTAGCATTGTTTGGGGATTGGCTAGCTTAATTATTGTAAAACTAGTTCATCCATTAATAACTAAATTTGTTGGAAAAATTTTAGCAAAAATACCTTACAATCTCCAAAGAATTGTTATTGATATGCTACTTGTAGCTATGATAGTAGATACATTACTATCTTCTATTTTATATTTAGGAATATTTTAAATAACTTTACTTATGCTAAGTCCGATCTCCTATTTCTAAAATTTCTGTTTCAAGTCTTGAGTCTTCTAATGCTTCTTTTATATATTCCCTTAAATTTCTCACAGCAGTTCTTTGTTTATGCTTGTTATAATCACTCATAACATATCCTTTATACAAGATATTATCTGCTATAATAACTGTTCCTTTTTTAGACAATCTTAATGCTTCATTTAAGAAAAAAGGATATTTGCCTTTTGCAGCATCAATAAAAATCATATCATACTTTTTATTTATATTTGGAAGAATTTCAACTGCATCTCCGTTTTATTACATTTATTCTTTTTTCTAACCCTATTTTTTTGACATTTTCTATAGCTATATTTGCTCTATCTATATCTTTTTCAATTGTATCAATTATCCCATTTTCAGATAAATATCTGGAAAAACATATTGCAGAATATCCTACACCTGTTCCGATTTCTAATATCTCATTATTGTTTGAATTTAAAAATAATTTATCTAAATATTCCAATGTTTCATCCATAATAATTGGTATATGATCTTCTATTGCCTTTTGCTTTATTTCTTGAAATTTTAATATATCCATAAATTTCTCCTTTAAGTAAAAATAAGAAAAGTGGCTTCGCCACATGTGCATTTTGCTTCGCAAATATGCACGAATCAAGGAAACTTAACCTTGTTATATAGCAAAAATCTGTCGATTTTTCCTATATAATAAGAAAAGCGTGCGTTAGCGAAATCAAAGATTTCGACGCA
>CAYVWC010000022.1:0-15036 GCA_964455415.1 uncultured Clostridium sp. | reverse complement strand
TAGCACACTGTATTTTCGTGCCAAAAAGGAAGATGAAAAAATATGAAATTTAAACATTTAGTGAAAACTCTTGAAAAAAACACACATAATGATATATAATATGAACATACTTACAAAAGAAAGGAGATTGATTTCTTGACACCACATAATGAAGCTAAAAAAGAAGATATTGCAAAAAATGTTATCATGACAGGAGATCCTTTAAGAGCCAAATACATTGCAGAAAACTTTTTAGAAAACTATAAATTAGTAAACAGCGTAAGAGGTATGTATTGCTATACAGGCTCGTACAAAGGAAAAATAATAACTGTAATGGCACATGGAATGGGAATACCAGGTATGGGCATATATTCATATGAACTCTTTCATTTTTATGATGTAGAAAATATTGTAAGAATTGGTTCTTGTGGAGCATTTTCAGACAAGTTAAACCTATATGATATAATACTTGTAGACCAGTCATATACTGAAAGTAATTATGCCTACACTTTTGATAGTAAAAAATGCAATATAGTATCTGCAAGTGAGAAACTAAATAATATAATAGAAATGACAGCAAAAGAAGATAGGATAAACTACACAAAAGGTACAGTATTATGCAATGAATGTTTTGACCCATATCTTCCAGATAAAGAAGTAATAATAAAACGTGCACCAGATAATATAGAATTAATTGCCTCAGAAATGGAAGCATTTGCATTATTCTATAATGCAAAAAGAGAAGGAAAAAATGCAGCATGTCTTCTTACTATTACAGATGTACCTAAAGAAGAAAAAAGCGTAAGTGTGGAAGAAAGAAAAAAATCATTAAATAATATGATAAAGCTAGCATTAGATGCTACTATTAAATTTTAAAAGATAGGAGAAATAAAAATGGAAAAAGTATTTATTTTCGGACATAAAAGTCCTGATACAGACACAATCACATCAAGTATAGTAATGGAAAATTTAGAAAAGAAAATGGGAAACCTAGACTCAAAAGCATATAGGCTTGGTAAAATTAACAAAGAAACAGAATTTGTATTAAATTACTTTAATGTAGATGAACCAGAATTACTAGAAAAAATACCAGAAAAAGCAAATGTTATCTTAGTTGACCATAATAGTTTTGCACAAAGTGTTGAAGGTATAGAAAAAGCAAATATTTTAAAAGTTATTGATCATCACTGTATTTCAGGATTTGAAACATCTGTGCCACTATATTACATAGCAGAACCAGTTGGCTGTACAGCTACAATTCTTTATGAATTATATATGATGAACAAAGTTGAAATAGATAAAACAATAGCAGGTCTTATGCTAAGTGCCATAATTTCTGACACTTTATTATTCAAGTCACCTACATGTACTCAAAAAGATATAGAAGTAGCTAAAAAATTAGCAGAAATTGCAAATATAGAAACAGAAAAATATGGAATGGAAATGTTAAAAGCAGGAACAGATTTAAGTGATTTTTCAGCAGAAGAAATAATAAACTTAGATTCAAAAACATTTGAAGCAAATGGTATAAAATTCCAAGTTGCTCAAGTAAATACAGCAAGTATTGAAGAAGTTTTAAAAGGAAAAGCTGAAATAGAAAAAGCAATAAATGAATTTATATCTGCAAACAATGTAGATTTATTCTTACTTGCAATAACAGATATAGTTAATAGTAATTCACAAGCAATAGTATTAGGAAAGAGAACAGAAGTTGTAGAAAAAGCCTTTAATGTAAAAATACAAGATAATATGGCATTTCTACCAGGGGTTGTATCAAGAAAAAAACAAATTATTCCAGTTATTACAGAAAATGCTTAAATAAAAGAAAGTGAGGTAATGGCTATGTCAAATATAAAAGTAAACTTAGATAATACAAATATTGATATGGAAGAAATATTAGGATATAAAGAAGAAGTAGAGCAAATAGACAAAATCTTAAGAAAAGATCCTAATAGTGAAAATAACTTTCTAGGGTGGATAGAACTTCCTACTAACTATGATAAAGAAGAATTTTCTAGGATAAAAAAAGCAGCAAATAAAATAAAAACAGATTCAGAAGTTTTTGTTTGTATAGGAATAGGAGGCTCATATTTAGGAGCTAGAGCAGTAATTGAAGCACTAACAAACACATTTTATAATTATACAAAAAGAGAAACACCACAAATTTTATATGCTGGAAACAACATAAGTCCAAGTTATATTGCAGACATGATAGACTTAATAGGAGATAGGGATTTCTCAATAAATGTAATTTCAAAATCAGGAACCACAACAGAGCCAGCAATAGCTTTTAGAGTGTTTAGAGAAATATTAGAAAACAAATATGGTATAGAAGAAGCAAGAAAAAGAATATATGTAACAACAGATAAAGCAAGAGGAGCTTTAAAAGAGTTGTCTGATGAAGAAGGATATGAAACTTTTGTCGTTCCAGATAATATTGGTGGTAGATATTCAGTACTTACAGCAGTAGGGTTATTACCAATTGCTGTAGCAGGAATAGATATAGATAAATTAATGCAAGGTGCAAAAGAAGCACAAGATAAATATACAGACAATAACTTAAAATATAATGAATGTTATCAATATGCAGTAGTAAGAAATCTACTATACAGAACAGACAAAACAATAGAAATATTAGTTAATTATGAACCTAAAATGCATTATTTTACAGAATGGTGGAAGCAATTATTTGGAGAAAGTGAAGGAAAAAATGGAAAGGGAATTTTCCCAGCAGGAGTTGACTTCACAACAGACTTACACTCTATGGGACAATATATACAAGACGGAAAAAGAAATTTATTTGAAACAGTCATAAATATAGAAAATACAGCTGTAGATTTTCCAATTAAAGAAGAAGTAGATAATGTAGACGGACTAAATTATTTAGCAGGAAAAACAATGGGCTTTGTAAACAAAAAAGCTATGGAAGGAACAATAGAAGCGCATGTAACTGGTAGAGTACCAAATATATTAATAAATATAGAAGATTTAAGCGAAGAAACTATAGGACATCTAATATACTTTTTTGAACTTGCATGTGCAATGTCTGGAAACATACTAGGAGTAAATCCGTTTAATCAACCAGGAGTAGAGGAATATAAAAAGAATATGTTTAAATTACTTGGAAAACCTGGATATGAGAATAAATAAAATATAATAAAAAAAAGAGCCTCCACATGTTAAATAAAATTTAACATGTGGAGGTATATTAATTTATTAAAGCTTTATGTCTGGAAAATTTTGACTATTCAAAAATCTTGTTAAATTTTTTGTACTTATGCCAGTACTTATAGAGATATTATTTATGGAAGAGTCTGAATTTTCTTCAAAATAATTTCTAACTTTGAAAATATCTAATCTATCTTTTGGGGCACAAGAACTACAAACATCACCAGCAGTTACAAAAAAACAACCACAACGTGCACATCTTTTAAACTCCATATACTTACCTCCATATATTTACTACTTAATTTGACACTATTTTATCATAAATGTGGACAAAATAAAATAGTAAAAACAAATAATTTAGAAAAAATTTTCAAAAGAGCTTTTTTTTGATATATATATTTTTTCAATAAATACAAATAATATTATAGCAAAAATATTTAGGAGGTAATTAAAATGGAAAAAAATCAAAAAATTAATTGTACAGTTAATAGTTGTAAATATAACAATTATGATGATAGTGAATGTACATTAAAACAAATAACTGTAGTGCCAATAGAAGAGTGCGAAACTTGTACACCAGATGAATCAATGTGTCGGAAGCTATGAATATCAAGATGAAGACGAAATGTAAGAAGAGTGATAAAAAACCACTAAAACTAATATCAGAAAATTTATGTTAGTTTTAGTGGTTTAACTTAAATTCTTTATTATTCAAATAATTTAAAATACCAGAATCACTCTTAAAATCAAATAGTAATTTATATGCAACTAAATCTTGCGTAGTTTCGTTAAATGATTTATTAACACTATTAATTCCATATTTTCCGATCTCCAATTATAGGATGTCCAATATGTGATAGATGTGCACGAATTTGATGAGTACGACCAGTATGAAGTACAACTTCAAGTATACTATAATTTCTTTCCTTATTTTCTTCTAAAACAGTATATTCAGTAATAATTTGACGATAACCTTTTGCAGGAGTATCACTTATATAAACCATTGACTTTTTTGTATCTTTAAAAAGATAAGCTTTTAAAACATCATGTTTTTTATCAAATATACCTAAAACTTTACATTTGTAAAATTTAGAAATTTCATGGTTTTTAAATTTAATAGAAAGAATTTCTAAAACTTCATCAGATTTTGCAAATAAAACAAGTCCAGTAGTATTTCTATCTAATCTATGACAAGGTTTAATCATATTACTCATATACTTTTCTGATATGATTTCAGATAAAGAATTATTGCCAGTAACTTCAATACCTTTAGGTTTATTTAATATTAAAATGTTATCATCTTCATAAATAATATCTAACATATCTTTTTCAGGGAAAAGATATTTATCTAATATATATATATTTATAGTATCTCCTTTATTAAGTAATATATTTTTATTTATTCTAACATCATTTACACGAATATCCTTTTTTCTAAGTGCTTTATAAAAAGTATTTTGAGTAAGAAAAGGAAATTCACTTAAAAGAAATGAACTTAAAGTTTTATTATTAAATTTATCACTTACAATTAAACTTCTCATAAAAATATTATATATAAAAAAAGTAAAAAGAGCAATGGTTTATTATATAAAGAAACTTATTTATTTTTTATAAGTTTGTATTGATAAAAAAAAATAAATCATATATAATAAAAAAAAGATAGATTTAAGGAGGAATATAAACTTATGAATATAAAAAGTAACAGAGGAATTACTCTAATAACATTAATTGTAACTATTATAGTTCTTACACTTATTACAGCTGTTGGTGTTTCATTAGGAATAAATATGACAGGAGTAGCTAGATTTGAAACTATAGAAACAAACCTTTTACTAATACAAAGTAAATGTAAAATTTTAGCAGAACAAGTATATATTGGAGAAATAGAAGATGATGAACTATATGGAACAAAACAAACAGAAGGAACATATAGTGGTTGGTATCTATTATCACAAGCAGATCTAAATAGCATGGGACTAACTAGCTTAGATGCAGAAGATAGCTACTATGTAGACTATGAAAATGATGATGTGGCATATGGAAGGGGAATATCATTAGAAGGAGTGACATTTTATAAATTATCAGATATATTAAATTATACTAGTTAATATATCAAGAAAAGGAAAATATAGATGACAGAAAAAGAAGAACAAAGATTAATTAAACTAAAAGAGATAGAAGAAGAAATTTATAGAGGCGGAATAAAATATATTGCAGGAATAGATGAAGCTGGTAGAGGCCCATTAGCAGGACCAGTAGTGGTTGCAAGTGTGATATTGCCAAGAAATTCAATGATTGAAGGAGTAAATGACTCAAAAAAAATTTCAGAGAAAAAAAGAGAAAAAATTTACGAAGAAATAATAAAAGAAGCAATAAGCTATGGAGTGGGAATTATAGATGAAAATACAATTGATGATATAAATATACTACAAGCAACAAAATTAGGACTTACAAATTCAATAAAAGAACTAGAAGTAGTACCAGACATAATATTAGTAGATGCACTTAGAGGTATAAACACGTGTAATATTCCATATCAATCAATAATAAAGGGAGATGCACTAAGTTACTCTATTGCAGCAGCCTCTATAATAGCAAAAGTAACAAGAGACAGGATAATGCAAGGATATGATAAGTTATATCCTGAATATGGATTCGCAAAGCATAAAGGTTATGGTACAGCAAACCATATTGATGCAATAAAGACATATGGATTATGCCCGATACACAGAAAAAGTTTTGTAAAAAATATAATATAATAAACTCTTCCTGACTAATCAGGAAGAGCTATTTTTAATTTAGATTATAATTTGTAAAAATAATTCTTTCATATTCTTTATATAAACTAGATATATCTAAATCATCTCCATGTTTTATTTTATATAACAATATTGAATATGTTATCCCAAATAAACCAGAAGCAAGAATTTTAGATTCACTAGAATTGATACTCTTTGTTTCTCCGATTTTTGATACTTTCATCTATTATATTTTCAATCATATCAATATATTCAAATACATATTTTCTACAAGTCATATTTCTAGGTTCTTTTCCTAAAACTTGACTTAAAACAATTGTCATAAAATCTTCATATTTTTTCATAACCTTTATTTGTATAAGAAGGATAGCCTTAATTTTACTTGATAAATTATGGCAATTAGCAATTTTAATTTGAATACTATTTTGCAAAAGTTTCATACCCTCTTCTACAAGAAATGTAAAAATTTCTTCTTTGCTTGAGAAGTGATAATATAAAGTACCTTTTGCAACACCTACAACTGAAGTGATTTCCTCAATGCTTGTTGCATCATATCCCTTAGTTGCAAATAAATTCATAGAAGTTTCAAATATTTTACGCTTTGTTCTGTTCATAAACCCTCCCAAAAAATAATATAACTTTACCTAATTATATCTATAAAATAAAGTTAGTGCAAGTAATTTTAAGAAAATTACATAAATATATATAATTACTCATAAAACGACATTAATTAATAAAATAAATATCCAATAAAAAAAGAAATAGTCTAAAAACTTAGATTATTTCTTTTTTTCTACCCAATGATTTGACATTATTTGAAACAAATACGAACTATAATAAATAATATAAACAATAAGGAGGTGATGCAAAAGAAAATGACTATATATTTAGATGTAGTCTTTATAGAAAATGTATGCATGAACAGTATCATACTTGTAACAACAGGTCTAGTCACAAAAGTAAAATGCAGAATAATTAGAATTATAATTGCGAGCATGTTAGGTTCATTTTATGTAATAGCTAAATATATAGGAAATAGTCAAATACTTTCAAATATAGTAATTCAATTAGGACTTTCAATTGCAATGATATATTTAGCATTTCTACCAAATAGTATAAAAAGTCTTTTCAAATACACCATAATATTTTACCTTACATCATTTGTATTTGGAGGCTGTGCTTTTGCATTGCTCTATTATGTAAAACCTCAAGAAATTTTATACAGCAAAGGACAATTAACAGGAACTTATCCAATAAAAATAATATTTTTAGGAGCAATACTAGGATTATGTATTATAAACATTGCCTTTAAAATAATAAAAAATAGGTTTAACAAAAATGATATGTTTTGTAATGTAACAATAGAATACAATCGGAAAAAAAGTACATATAAATGCAATAATAGATTCAGGAAACCTCCTCAAAGAACCAATAACAGGAGCATCCGTGATAGTGGTAGAAAAGGACGAATTAGTAAACATGGTTGATACTAACATTTTAGGTAATTTGCAAAGTATATTATCAGGAGAATATGAATTTTTAAATCAAGAATATCTTTCAAAATTTAGATTGATTCCGTTTTCTTCAATTGGAAAACAAAATGGATTACTACTTGGATTTAAGCCAGACTTTGTCGAAATAGAAATCGATGATAACAAGAAAAAAATAGACAACATTATAATAGGAATATATGACAAAAGCATTACAAAAAATAAAGAATACACTGGACTTGTTGGATTAGATATTTTAGAAGAAAAGAAAGGAGAAATGTATGAATATACTAGAAATATTAAAGTCTAACTTTGCTAACATATTCTTAAACTATATTCAAAAAGACCAAAATAGCGAAGAAAATATATTTTATATAGCAGGAAGTCAAACTTTACCACCACCACTAGAACCTGAGGAGGAAGAAAAGCTCTTAAAAAAACTTGCACAAAAAGATATGGAAGCGAGACAAACATTAGTAGAAAGGAATTTAAGACTTGTTGTATATATAGCTAAAAAATTTGAAAATACAGGAATAGGAATTGAAGACCTAATATCAATAGGTACAATAGGTTTAATGAAAGCAATAAACACTTTTAACACAGAGAAAAAAATAAAACTTGCAACGTATGCCTCTAGGTGTATAGAAAATGAGATATTAATGTATCTAAGGAGAAGTAATAAAATAAAAGGGGAAATATCAATTGATGAACCACTAAATCAAGACGGAGACGGAAATGAATTGTTACTTTCAGATATTTTGCGGGACAGAAAATGATGTTACATCAAGGAGAATAGAAGAAGAGGTAGATAGAAGTTTATTAAAGGCGTCAATGGAAAAACTTAATAAAAGAGAAAAAGATATTATGGAACTTCGATTTGGATTTAACACAGGATATGAAAAGACCCAAAAAGAAGTTGCAGATATGCTAGGAATATCACAAAGCTATATTTCAAGACTTGAAAAAAAGATTATACATAAAATGAAAAAAGATATACTAAGTAAAACAGGATAAAGGCTGTATAAAAACAGCCTCAATCTATAGTAGTAGAAGTTCTACCTGTTCCAACAACATTTTCTTGTAAAGAACGCCATGTGTTGCAACCAATTATTCCGTCAGAAGTAAGACCTCTACTTGTTTGATATTTTTTTACAGAATTTGATGTTTGTGTACCAAAAATTCCGTCTAAACCACCAGTCGTATAGCCCAAAGTATTTAGATCATCTTGAGCAATTAAGGTATACATACCAACACTACCATATTGAACTATTGGGTATCCACCACTTGTACAGGCTGAGCGGGGGGCTCTCCTATCAAAATGCACCCATGTAGGAGACAGGGAAACAGGTTCAACATAATTCCATAATCCAGAATTTTCTGCACTACTTCTAAGTTGAGCTCTTTTAGCATTAGTCCAAGTTTGACCAACATCAAAAGCAACACCAGCATAATGCTGACTTTGAGCAGCATGCCCACCCTCCCAAGGTCTCTTAAAAGCATAACCTACAGGTATTGGCTGACCAAAAGTATATCTTTGAGAATTCCAAGCCTGCATAGCCCTTTTACTAGTCCATAAAGTAGGACTTTTGCTAGAACCTCTAAATTCTTTTACTAGTAAAGTATTACCAGTATTATATGGCATAGCATCAGTTTCATCTCTGTAATAAGTTTCTATTTTATTTGTATCATTATTATATACCAAAATCTTAGCCATAAAACCTCCAAAATATCTTGATTAATATATATTATGAAATTAAATTATTAATTGTGAAAAGTGATTTATTGAAAATAGTGAATATACGTGCTATAATAATAAAGTAGTGAATATTCATTTCAAAAATATATAATAATCAGGAGGTAATAATTTTGAGTAAAACAATGTGGAAACCAGGAGCATTTATATATCCAATACCAGCAGTAATGGTAACATGTGGCGACATGGAAAAATCAAATATAATTACAGTAGCATGGACAGGAATAACATGTTCACAACCTGCGAAAGTATATATATCAGTAAAACCTGAAAGATATTCATATAATATCATAAAAGAAAGCGGAGAATTTGTAATAAACTTAACAACAGAAAAATTAGCTTATGCAACAGATTGGTGTGGTGTAAAGTCAGGAAGAAATGTAGATAAGTTTAAGGAAATGAAACTTACAAAAGAAAAAGCAAACTTTGTAAAATGCCCTATGATTAAGGAAAGTCCTGTATCAATAGAGTGCAAAGTTGAAGAAATCAAAGAACTTGGAGGACACCATATGTTTATTGCAGAAGTTTTATCAATAAATGTAGATGATAAATATATAGACGAAAACGGAGCGTTTGATATATCAAAATGTAATTTGATTGCTTATGCAAATGGAGGATACTATCCATTAGGAGAAAAAATTGGAAAATTTGGATTTTCTGTACAAAAGAAGAAAGAATAAACCAAAAAACAAGGTTAGAAGTTACTAAAACTTTTAGCCTTTAAAATTAAAAAAAGGACTGTACATTTTTAATAATTTATCTTATAATTATTAAGGTGTGAAATCAAAAGTATAATTGTAGCTTTAAAAAAGCATTTGGAGGAATTTATGAGTGGAAAAATCAAAGAAGAATGTGGAGTATTTGGGGTTTATTCTAAAGAAGCTAAAGATCAACTAGCATATATGATTGACGTTGGAATTTCAGCACTTCAACATAGAGGAGAAGAAAGCTGTGGAATAGCAATAAACAGAGACGGAATAATCACATATAGAAAAGACTTAGGGTTGGTTTCTAAAGTATTTCCAAAACACGTATTAGATGAATTGCCAGAAGGAAAAATGGGAATAGGACATGTCAGATATTCTACAACAGGAGAAGCTAGGAAAGAAAATGCACAACCAATGGTAATAAGACATAAAAAAGGAAACTTAGCAGTTGTACATAACGGGAATTTAACAAACGCATATGAACTTAGAAAAGAATTAGAAGAACACGGAGCAATATTTACCACAACAACTGATACAGAAGTCATATGTCATATTATTGTACAAGAAAGATTAAAAGTAAAATCAATAGAAGAAGCAGTAGAAAATACAATGAAAAGATTAAAAGGCTCATACTCACTAATTATCATGACTTCAACAAAACTACTTGCAGTACGTGATCCACAAGGATTTAGACCACTTTGTATAGGAAAAACAGAAAATAGAACAGTTTTCGCATCAGAAAGCTGTGCATTAGACATTACTGGTGCAGAACTTATAAGAGATGTAAAACCTGGAGAAATAGTAGTAGTTACTAACAATGAAATGTACTCAATCCAAACTAATGAAAAAGCACCAAAAGGTTTTTGCTCTTTTGAATATATATATTTTGCTAGACCTGATTCAGTTATGGAAGGTATAAGCGTACATAAATTTAGAGAAGATGCAGGAAGATATCTTGCAAAACAAGCACCTGTTGATGCAGACATTGTCGCAGGTGTACCAGATTCAGGGCTAGATGCAGCACTTGGATTTTCAAAAGAATCTGGAGTTCATTATGATATTGTATTTACTAAGAGTAAATATATAGGAAGAACATTTATACAAAATGCACAAGATAAAAGAAGTGAACTAGTTGGATTAAAACTTAATCCAATAAGAGATGTAGTAAAAGGAAAAAGAATAGTATTAGTTGATGACTCAATTGTTAGAGGTACAACAATAAGAAAAATAATAGCTGTACTTAGAAGAGCAGGAGCAACGGAAGTACATTTAAGGATTGCATCTCCAGCTTTTATTGATGCATGCTATTTTGGAACAGATATAGATAGCAAAGAGCATCTAATAACATATAATAGGTCAATAGAAGAAATAAGACAAATAATAGGTGCTGATAGTTTAGAATATTTAAGTATAGAAAGCTTAAAAGAAATAACAAAGGATTGTAAAATATCAGAACTATGTACAGGATGCTTTACGGGAAAATATCCAGTTGAAGTACCAACAGACATAAGAAAGGATACATTTGAAGAAATAAAATTTTAAAAGATAAAGAACAAAAGTACAATTTTCTTAAATAGTGTTGTATCATACAGTGTGTGAAATATAAAAAGTAGCACACTGTATTTTTTGTGTTCATAAACTTTTTTGCAATTTCATGTCGAACGAAAGTCATAAATCGTCAAAACTTCCCACGTTTCGCTATTGGAAAATTTTACCAAATAATATATAATCTTAAAGTAAAAACAATAAGGGGGCAGAGTATGAATATAAGTTATGATGAAAAGGACAAGCTACTTTGTTTTGAAATCACAGAAGAAATTGACCATTACTGGTCAGATAAAATAAGGAGGCAAGCAGACAATGAAATTGAAAGATATGTTCCTAAAAGAGTTGTATTTGATTTTGATAAGGTTACTTTCATGGATAGTGCGGGAATAGGCATGTTAATTCGGCAGATATAAGGTAGTAAAGATGTTAGGCGGAAGTATTGAAATGATAAATGTAAAACCAAATATAAGAAAAATCTTTGAGATGAGTGGAATACCAAAAATCATAAAAATAAGTTAAAAGGAGATGTGTCATGAAAAATAAATACGATAATGAGATGAATTTAGAAATAGTAAGTAAATCTTGCAATGAAGCTTTTGCTAGAATAACGGTTGCCGCTTTTGTAGCACAATTAGATCCTACAATAGATGAAATTGCGGATATAAAGACAGCAGTTTCAGAAGCTGTTACAAACTGTATAATACATGGATATGAAAGTAGTGAGGGAATAATAAAAATTAATTGCAAGATTGAAGGAAGAAAAATAATTGTAGAAATATCAGATACAGGAAAAGGAATAGAAAATATAGATATTGCAAAAGAACCATTATATACAACTAAAGCAGATTTAGAGAGGTCTGGAATGGGATTTACAATAATGGAAAGCTTTATGGATGAATTAAATGTTGAATCAATACTTGGATTAGGAACTAAAGTAACAATGACAAAAAACATAAAAGAAAATGTCTAAAGGAGAGAAAAATCCAAGATGTATGAAAATAATATTGATAACATAGAAAAAGCCCAAAACGGCAGTGAAGATGCTATGACAGAACTTATTGAGAATAATAAACGGACTTATCTGGAGTATTGTAAAAAGATTTACATCAAGAGGGTTTGAAGTTGAGGACTTATATCAAATTGGGTGTCTGGGATTTATAAAAGCAATCAAAAGATTTGATACAAATTATGATGTTAAATTATCTACATATGCAGTACCATACATATTAGGAGAAATAAAAAAATTTATAAGAGATGACGGAATAATAAAAATAAGTAGGAGCATAAAAGAATTAAATATGAAGATTAGTAAATTAGAAGAAGAACATTTTAGAAAAACAGGAGAAAATATTAGTTTACAAGAATTAGAGAAAAGGTTAAAAATAAGTAAAGAAGAAATAATTGTAGCATTAGAAGCAAGGGCACCAGTTGAATCTATTTATAAAGAAGAAGGACAAAATGAAGATAAAGGAATAAAGATTATAGACAAGTTTCCAGCAGTTGAAGATGAAGAAAATAACATAATAAATAAACTGACTATAAATAAATTAATAGAAAATTTAGAACCAAAGGAAAGACAAATAATAATACTTAGATTTTATAAAAACAAAACACAAACTCAAGTGGGCGAAGTTTTAGGAATATCACAAGTTCAAGTATCAAGAATAGAAAAAAACATACTAAATAAAATGAGGATGAATTTGGAGGTAGTATGAAAAAAATAGTTCTATATATTTTACTGATAATAGGTATATGTTTTCTTATACCTATATTTTTTACTACAAAATTTAAAATCCAACAAGTATTTGCAGAAGAAGGAATAATTGAAGAAACCAAATTGCTAGATGTAGAAAAATATGTATATACAGATTTTGAAGTAATAAGATTGTTACATGATAATGAAAATATAGAAGAAATTAATTTAGATGAATATATAGCAGAAGTAGTTTCAGCTGAAATACCAGCAGACTATGAATTAGAAGCGATAAAAGCACAAGCAGTTGCTGCAAGAACATATACTATTTATAGGATAATAAATCGGCTCTAAGCATGAAAATGCGGATATATGTGATGATTCAACATGTTGTCAAGCTTGGATATCAAAGGAAGAAAGAATTGAAAAGTGGGGAGAAGAAGGTGTAAATAATTGGAATAAAATTGTTGAAGCAGTAAACGAAACAATAGGAGAAGTTATAACTTATGAAGGACAAGTTATAAATGCTTTTTTTCACTCTAACAGTGGAGGAACAACAGAAACAGCTTCAAATGTTTGGGGAGGAGGAGATTACCCATATTTACAATCAGTTGAAACCTCTGGAGAAGATGAATATACACAATATAGTTCTGAAGTTACATTGAGTAAAGAAGAATTATTAAACAAGCTAAAAGAAACATATGAAGATATTGAAATTGATTTTACAAATGAAGAAAGTATAAATATAGTGGAATATACAGAAAGTGGGAGAGTAAAAACAATAAGATTTGGGAATAAAGAACTTTCACGGAGTAGAGGCAAGAACAATATTAGGGCTAAAATCTACAAACTTTCAAGTTACACAAAATGAAGATAATATAACATTTAGTGTTGTAGGAAATGGTCATGGAGTTGGGATGAGCCAAACTGGTGCAGATGCTTTAGCAAAACAAGGGTATTCATATCAAGAAATATTAAAACATTTCTATACAGGAATAGAAATTACAAAACTTAATTAAAGTTTGTATAAATCTCCAAAGATTGGAAATAATCATAATAAATAAAATCTTATTTCAAATTAAGAAAGGAATGATAGTAAATGAGATCTGAAAGGCGAAAAGATAGAAGAAGGGGATTAATGCAGCCAGAGGAAAAAAGTTTTAATATAAAAAATACATTGTATATTGCAGGTACAATATTAGCTTTAGGAGTAATAGCATTTTTTGTAACAGTAATGGTATATAATAATAGCTTATCTAAAATATACGCTGATTTAGAAACACAAGAAATTGGACAACTTGAAGACAATACCGTAGAAGAGGCAAGTACTAATTTAGGAAAAACAGTAGACGAAATGGAGAATACTACAGTAAGTGCAGAAAATGAGGAAGTAACGGATACGAGTACAGAAGAAGAAACAAATTATGAAGAAATAATAGAGAATAATGTAGAAACATATGAAGAAGTGGAAGCAGAAGAAGAGCTTATAGAAACTGTAGAAGAAACCAAAGAACTTTCTTTTGAAGTACCAGTAGAAGGGGAGATACAAAAAGAATATGCTATGGACAAACTAGTATATTCAGAAACATTAAAAGAATGGGTAACACATACAGGAATTGATATAAAAGCAGACAAAACAACAGTGGTAAAAGCTGCAGAAGAAGGAACTGTAACAGCTATAAAAAATGATCCTAGATATGGTATAACAGTAATAATAGAGCATTCAGGGGGATATGAAACTAGATATGCCAACCTTTTAACAGCTGAATTTGTAAGTGTAGGAGAAGAAGTTACAAAAGGACAGACAATTGGAACAGTTGGAGACACAGGGACATTTGAAATACTAGATGAACCACATTTACATTTTGAATTATTAAAAGACGGAGAATATCAAGATCCAACTTTAATCATACAATAAAATTAACTTATTCTTAAATAG
>CAYVWC010000021.1:5490-15054 GCA_964455415.1 uncultured Clostridium sp. | reverse complement strand
ACTTCTGTTTCATCAGCATATTTACAATAAGGATACATCATTTTTATCACTCTCCTTTTTTCATTTCCCAACTAATTTTTTATTACTTATTGTACTTGCACTTACAAAAATACTATTGTCACTATAACTATATGTTACCCAATTTCAACCTTTTCTTAAGTCCTCCTTCTCTTGCATATTTAAAGAATAAATGAGCACCTTTTTCAACTGTCTCTCTAAATTCTTTTATCTCTTCTTCGCTGTAGTTTCCGTCTTTCTCTACTATCTCATAACTTGGAAGTTCAAAAACTACAGTATCAAAACCATTTTCTGTTGGTCTTTCAAAAGAAACTCTTATATATTCCTCTCCATTTGCCTTTTTTCTAATATCTGAAAAAACAACTAATGTTTCATCAGGATATTTAGCAAATTCATACACCATTACTGTCACTCTCCTTTTTACTCTTAACATATTATTAGTATAACATAAAACTTTTTAAATTACTATATTTTAAGTTGTTTTTGTATATTAAGAAACTGTATGTTTTTATTATAATATTTCTCTTTTTACTAGGTCTAATGCTTCTAATATTATTTTATCCATATCATAATATTTATATGAACCAAGTCTGCCTCCAAAGATTACTTTCTTATTTTCTTTGGCAAGTTCTAGGTATTTTTCGTATAGTTTATTATTTTTCTCGTCATTTATTGGATAATATGGTTCTTTTTCTTTGTTCCAACTATCTGGATATTCTTTAGTTATTATGGTTTTTGGACTTTCTGTGTCAAACTCAAAGTGTTTATGTTCTATTATCCTTGTATATGGTATTTCATATTCTGTATAGTTTACAACTGCATTTCCTTGATAGTTCTGTTCATCTAGTACTTCATTTTCAAATTTTAGACTTCTGTATTCTAATTCTCCAAATTTATAGTCAAAATATTTGTCAATTTGTCCTGTAAAGATTATTTTTTCTGCTATATTCTCTAGGTTTTCTCTATCTTCAAAGAAGTCTGTTTCTAGTTTTACTTCTATACCGATTTAACATTTTTTCTATTATTTGTGTGTATCCGCCTATTGGAATCCCTTGATATCTATCATTAAAGTAGTTGTTGTCATATACAAATCTAACAGGTAATCTTTTTATTATAAAGCTTGGTAATTCTTTAGCTCTTTTTCCCCATTGTTTTTCTGTATATCCTTTTACTAGTTTTTCATATATTGTCTCTCCAACTAAACTTATAGCTTGTTCTTCTAGGTTCTTAGGCTCTGATACTTTTGCTTTTGTCTTTTCTTTTTCTATCATTTCTTTTGCTTCTTTTGGTGTTGTAACTCCCCATAGTTTGTTAAAAGTATTCATGTTAAATGGTAGATTATATAGTTCATTTTTATATTTTGCAACTGGTGAATTAATATAGTTATTAAATTCTGCAAATTGGTTTATGTAGTCCCAAACTTCCTTATTACTTGTATGAAATATGTGTGCACCATATTTGTGTATATTTATTCCTTCTTTGTTTTCTGTATATATATTTCCTGCTATATGTGGTCTTTTGTCTATTACTAGACATTTTTTATTTTTTCTTTTTGCCTCATATGCAAATATTGCTCCAAATAATCCTGCTCCTACTATTAGATAGTCATACTTCTTCATAAATTTTCCTTCCTTTATATTTAGTCAATTTCCCTAAAATTGTTTTATTTTATTTTTTAATCTTTTTAGTATTTCTAAAACAAATTCATCTTTTAAAATAATGAGCATTGCTCCGTATACTACTATTCCTGTTCCTACTTCTATAAATAATGATACTATTCCATTAGATAGAATTTGTCCAAGTATTATACATACTATAAACATTGTTATAGATGATATTACATAGTTTTTGCTACTTTTTATTATTTCTCTGAAATTGAAATCATGTCTTACAAAGTATAATTGTATAACAGTTACTGTAAATTCAGCGATTACTGTTCCTATTGATGCTCCTAGAGCTCCAAAATTCCAAATTAGGGATATGTTCATTATGAAGTTAATTATTGCTCCACATATTACTGAAATTGAAAATTCCCTTTGTCTTTTGGTTGGAAGTAAGTATTGTGTTCCTGTAACATTACTAATTCCGATTAGTAGTAGTATTGGACTTATTCCTTTCATAAGTATTGATACTCTGTCATAACCTTGTCCAAAGAATAATGGTACAAATACATCTGAAACTGCAATAATTCCGAATATCATAGGTAGTGATAGCATAAATACTACTCTAAATGATTTTTTCATATAGATTTTTACTTTTTCTTTTTCGCCGTTTGCTAGATTGCTAGATATTCTTGTTAACATTACTGTTCCAAGTGATGTTATTATTGCAAGGAGCATTTTTATTATTTTTTGGCTTTGGTCATAATATCCTACTTCTGATTTGTCTGTGATTATAGCTCCTATCATTGTTCTATCTAGTACTGTATATACTTGAATTGCTATTTGTGGGATAAATAGCATTATTGTTGGTCTTAAATGTTTTAGTATTTTTAGTTCTTTTCTATTTACTTTTTCTAAGTATTTAGGTAGGCTTAGCCATAGTGATCCATTACCAATTAGGATAGAGCCTACGTATA
Organism: uncultured Clostridium sp.; assembly: GCA_964455415.1. GTDB lineage: Bacteria > Bacillota > Clostridia > TANB77 > CAG-508 > JAAWPK01. The sequence continues at coordinate 12,458 of CAYVWC010000021.1, read as the reverse complement.
TCATAAAGTATATCCAAAGGTCTCCTTCTTGTTTTACAAATGCAAATGTACATATTATGCTTATGATTTTTACTATTAGGTTTCTTATGACTGCTTTTTTAAAGTCTTCTACTCCTTGGAAAAACCATGTTATATCTATACAATTCCCTATTATTTCAAGAATTAGTATTTTGTAGTATATACTATATCCAGTATTGCCTGTTGCAAATGTGAGATAAAATATTATTATTGATATAAAAATTGTTATTGTTCTTAAAATGACTATTTCCCAAAATGTTTTACTATACTCTTTTTTGTTGTTTATTTTATATGCTATTTCTCTTTGCCCATATAGAGCAACTCCTAATGAGCCAAACAAAATAAAATATGCAGAAATTGAAGTTGTATAACTGTATATTCCTATGTTTTCTGCACCTAAAACTCTTGAAATATATGGTGTTGTTATTAATGGTAGTATTAAAACAAGCACTTGATATATTAAATTATACATATAATTTTTAGTTACGCTTTTTTTCTGCATTTTATTTCACTTCACTTATCCTTTTTATTGATTTTTTTAAAAATTCTCCCCTTCTTAGATCTTCTGATATTTTTTTAGTATTGTTTACCATTTCTATATATTCTTCATTTGTTATTTTTTGTATTTCTGAAGATATATCTTCTAGTTTTTCTATTGTTATTCCTACTTTATTATTTTTTACGAATTCTGCCATTGCTGATTTTTTCCACACGATTACTGGTAACATTGCTGTTAAATATAGTGAGATTTTGTGTGGGTTGTTATATTTTAAGTATTCTCCATATGGACTATTACATGTTTCTATTGAGTTTCCGTCCCAAACTAGTCCAAAGCTTCCTTCTAAGTTGTTTAAAAGTTCTTCTGGCAAAAATGCACCTTTGTAATTTATATTTTTTTCTTCTTCATTTTTTTGATAGCCTTTTCCATAAAGATTAAATGTAATATTTTTCACATCTTTTAAGTATTTTAAATATTCAGCTTTTTCTTTTGACAAGTTTCCTGCAATTATTATTGGGTCGTCTTTTTTTCTTTCTCTTGGTGTCATTTTACTTTCTGATATGTAATCAAATATTTCAAGTTCAATTATGTTATTTCCTTCAATATTGCATATTTCTATAATTTTTTCTTTCATTTTTTTATTGTGTGCTATGATATATGTTGCTTTACTTATAACGTTTTTATCTTCTTTTACAATTCTAGGCATTCCAATAAATCTTAATGAGTCTAAATCATGTATTAAAATTATTGTTTTTATTCCTCGGTTTTTTAATTCTTTCATAACTTTTTCAAAACCTAGCATTGTGTTTATTAATGGATATTGTATTAATAGTATATCATCTTTTTCTAATTTTTGGATAGTTTTCATCCAAATTTCACAATTTTTTCGATAATCTATCAATTGTTTGAATTTTAGTAGTTTATTTTGTTGCACTCCATACTTAGTTTCAATGTGGAATTCTTTGAAATCTAGTTGTTTTAAAATATATTCTACATCTTCTCTTGCTTTTTTTGATGCATTATATTTCCCGTCTGGTATTCCTTCACAAACAAAATATTTCAATCTTGCTCATCCCTTTCTGAAAGTTTACTCATTTTGCACTTAGTCTTTCTTCTACTTTTTTTGCTTCTATTTTTATGTCAAATCCTTTTTTGGCAATTTCATTTCTTCTATCTTGTCTTGCTACATTACAGTTTTTGTATGAGTCCACTATTATTTTTGCCCATTCTTTTTCGTCTTCGAGAAGAGATATAAATTCAAAGTATTCTGACATTTTTGCTTCTTTTGGCATTACATCACTTGATGCAAATACTTGTAGTCCTGCTGCTTGTGCTTCGATTAAAGATACTGCTAGTCCTTCAAATAGTGAAGGAAATACGAATACATCAATTGCTTGCATAATTTCTGATACATTATCTACTGCTCCTAAGAATTTTACTTTATCTTCTATTTCTAGTTCTTTTGCTTTATTTTTTAGTTTTTCTTCTTCTTCTCCTTGTCCTCCTATTAGAAGAAACGAGTTTTCGTTTATATTGCATATTTCCTTAAATATTTCAAGTAAAAATATTTGATTTTTTTGAAAATGTAATCTTCCTATGTTTCCGCACAACAAATTTTCCTTGTAACCCCATTTTTCTTCTATAGTTTTCTCTTACTTCTTGATTGTAATTATATTGGTTTATATCTATTGCATTATTTATTACTAAATATTTTTTGCTTCTTCTTATTTCTTTAAAGTAGAACCATTTTCCTGCATCTTCTGAACAAGCCCAAAAGTCTGTTGCATATTCGTCTATTATATATTTATTTAGTCTATGGAGCATCCCTCTTAAGAAACTGTCCATGTTTTTAGAATTATGACTATGTATAATTCTTCTTTTTATACCATATCTTTTTGCGTATTTTAGATAATCTATATTTGCTAAACTACATACATTTACCCATATTGCTGAATATTTTTTTGCATTTTTTTCAAAGAAATTTTTCATTTCTTCTTTATATTTTTTATAGTCTTTGCTTCTAGCAGTTATTCTATATATTTCTCCTCCTAAGTTTTGTATTTCTTCTTCATATGATACAATTTCACTATTACATAGAAAATCAAATTGCATTTTTTCTCTATCAATGTTTCTGTAATAGTTCATTATTACACTTTCTACTCCTCCTGGATTTTCTGTTATTCCAAATACTAAAACTTTTTTTCTTTCTTGATTTTGATCTTCTGGTTTTTCTTTTTTGTATTTATTTAACCTTGTTTGTAAAAAGTTTATTATTTTGTCCCAGTTTTCAAGTATTATATATAGAGCTATGACTGCTACAAGTCTTGCAATTCCTGCTTTACTTAGTACTTCAAAGTATAGGTATCCGTCCATTGGGTGCATATATATCGTGTATGATAGGTATCCATAAATTAGTATCCATAGATTTCCTGATTTCCCATTATTATATCTTATCTTGTTATATAATATTGTGAAAAATGCTGCCATTATTCCTTGAAATACGACTATACCAAGTATTCCAAAGTCGTTCATCCACCTTCTATATGCTGTATATATATTTCCTACCATTTCATCTTCATAGTATATAAATTCTAAATGTCCTGATTCTCTCTCTCCTAGTTCATAGTCTGTAATTCCAAAAGAGTCTAAGTTTAGAATTAGACTATAAAATGTTTCTTCTCCTCTTACCATTTTAACTTGTTTTTCAGAATTTACATATTGGTTAAAGCATTCGATTGACCCTCCACAGTAGTATGTTATGTAGTCAAACATGCTTTTTGTGTTAATTCTTCCAATTAAAGAGGCACTATAATAGAAGATGATTAGTCCTATTACTCCAATAATTCCTATTGTGATTATTGTTTTTATTTTTACATATTTTTTCCAATTGCTTTTTTGTGTCCATAAGAGTATGCCTATTGTTAGCATACTTACGACAAAGTCTATTATCATCCCTCTGTTAGATTGAAGCAGATATAATATTACAAATAATATTGCTGGAATTATATATATAATGTTTGATTTTATATATTTTAATTTACTTTCTTTTTCTAGTAAAAAGTTATTTATATATATTAGTGTTATTGAAAATGCTGCTGCTATAACCCCACAGTGCATTATTGTTAGATAACTTGGTATATCAACATCTTTGTTGTATGAAGTATGTTCTTTATATATTGTTAAGGCATCTGATAATCCTGTAAATCCACTATACTTAGATGCCACATCAAGTACCACAAGTAGTTGTAAGCATATTACTATTATTGTGTAAATTATTATTGCATAGAGTATTAGTCTTGGTACTTCTATTTTTTTCATTTTGTATTTTATTTCTTTACTTTTTGTCTTTTTTCTGTATATTTTTTGGGTAATATATGAAACTGCTATAAATTCTATTGCTCCAAATAGTAACAGTATAAATGTCATTGTTGACATTTGTATTCCCCATTTTTCGACATTACATACTGCACAAAGTACACTAAAGGTGTACATTGCTATAAATATTATTGCAGGGTGCATAATTTCTTTTTTGAATAAAAAATATGAACTTATTAACATTAATATAAAACATAATAATAATATGTAAATTAACATTTTATCTACCTCTAAGCTACGATTTTTTCTAAATTTTCATTTAGTTTTTTTGTTTTTTCCCTTTTATTTTTTTGAATTGTGCTTGTCTAATTTTTCCTATTAACATTGTTATAAAATATAGTTTATGTTTTATTGTAAATAATGCTATCTTTCTTGTTAAAGAAAGTCCTTCATAATTAGCTTTTTTTACCCCTTCTTTATATTCTGGGATTTTTAGCACATCTTTTAAGCATTTAATTTGTCCTAACCAACTTAAATTATTGTCTTTATTAAAACAGAAATTCACTGATATAAGTAATACATGATACGCTATATAATTATTGAATTTCTTTATAATTTTTTCATTATTTCCATATTCTTTTTCAATATATTCCTTTGCGACTTTCATTGAATCTAGACATATATCTGCAAAGTCTTTTTTGTATTTTCTAACTGCTGAATCTTGATTGAATCTATAGTTATATAGGGCCTCATTTAGTATATATACATTTTTTATATTTTTTATAGATTGCATAATGAAAAGTGAGTCTTCTGCTATTTTTAGTTTTTCATTGAACCTTAGATTTATTATGCTTTCTTTTTTCCAAAGTTTTGAACTTGGAATTCCTGCTCCGCCTTGAACCTGTAAAACACTATTTAAAAAATTTTCATTACTTACCAATTCAGCATTTTTGGCTTTTACTATTTCTTTGCTATTTTCATATACTCTATTATATCCACATCTTATACACTCAACCTTTTGCTTTTTCAAGTTTGTTAGCATTTTTTCGCAATAGTCTTTTTCTAAATAATCATCTCCGTCTACAAATGTGATATATTCTCCCTTAGTCATTTCAAGTGCTGTATTTCGTGCAGCACTTACTCCTTGATTTGTTGTGTGTATTACTTCTATTCTGTTATCTTTTTTTTGATATTCGTCACATATTTTGCCTGATGAATCTTTTGAGCCGTCATCCACAAGTATTATTTGTAATTTTTTATATGTTTGATTAATTATACTGTCTAGACATTCTCTTAAGTATTTTTCCACATTATATATTGGTATTATAATTGTTATTAAATCTTCCATTTTTATTAAAAACTCTTTCTATATTTTTTTCCTGTAAATTTTGCAATCAAAAATGATGATCCTTTTTTTATCCAATTTATTTTTTCTATATCAATTACATTTATTTCTTTATAGTCTAGCTCTTTTTTATCTATCCATACATTTAATAATACTTCAGATATTCTTCCAAAAAATCTTGCGTGAAAGGCATCATATTTACTTGTATCTATCCTTTTTTCTAGTTCAAATAGTATATTAAATAGCCATGTGCAATACTCATCTAATATTTCTTTTTTCATTATAAACATATTGAACATATGAGCTGATGTTTTTTTGTTTAGATTGTCAAATTCTTCTAAATAGTCTGGGTACATTTCACTTAGTATTTTTCTTGTTTCGTCAAGTGGTTCAATATACATTGTATGTTTATAATGTGAGTATATTGTTTCTATATAATATCTTCTTTTTTTAGCAAGAATTATATCTGTGTTTTCAAATATCTCATTTGCTTCTTCTTTAGTCAGTACGCTTTGTATTCGTGTTTCTGCATCTTGCGGTAAACCTTTCTTTTTTGAAAAATGTCTTCTATAATGAACAAGTCCTATATAATCTGCATCTAGGTTTTTCCAAGCCCAATATAATCCTGTAAGCTCACAAAAATAAGGATTTTTTGAAGATATATTTTCTCCTATATTATCTCCTTGATATCCTAAGTCTTCTGTATTTAATTCCTTTCCGACTTGTAGAGGAATATACATATCATCTTTTGGCATCATATATTTTTTATGAGTTGCCACAATAATTTTTATATTTTTCACTCTATATCTTTTCCCTTCTTTGAAAGAGTATTTTTTATCTAATTTTACTTTATTTTTAATACTTTCATTATACTTTCTTAACTAATAAAAGTCAATATTTTTTACTTATAGTTCATTGACATTATGATTATTTTGTTTTAATATTAATTTTGGTATTTCAAAATTGTAATATTTTGTAAATTTTTAATTTCTACGGAGGATAAAATAATGTTGAGTTTTGTACTATGTGATGATAATTTATCATTTCTAAACAGCTTAGAAAAATCTTTAAATAAAATCATTTTGAAAAATGATTTTAATGCAAAAATTAGTTTTAAATCTACGAGTATTTCTGAAGTTTTTGATTATGTTGAAAATAATAAGGTAGATGTGTTATTCCTTGATATTCAGCTTAAGTCTGATGTGACTGGATTAGACATTGCAGAGAAAATTAGAAGTACTAATAAAAATATTTATTTCATTTTTACTACTGGTCATTTAGAATATGCGTTTCTAGCTTTTCAAGTTAAGGCTTTTGATTATTTACCTAAGCCTATTACATTAGAGAGATTAGAAAATACTTTGATTAGATTATTTGATGATATTCATTTTTCTACATATAATTTCATATCTTTAAATCATAAAACTTATATTAATCAAAATGATATTTATTATATTAAAAGAGACGGTATGAAATTAGTTTTCAAAACTAATACCAATACTTATGAAACCTATAGTTCTTTTAATAAGTTTTCTAAAAAGTTACCAAAAAATTTTGTTAGATGTCACAAATCTTATATTGCAAATATTAATAATATTAGTCATATTGAAACTAACACAAACACTTTATTTTTTGATGATAATTCAAAGTGTTATATTGGTCCAAAGTATAAAGAAAACTTTTTGGAGGTGATTAATAATGGTTGCTCTTTTAACCGCACTTACAACTCCTAATGAAGGATTAATTGGAATAATTTTTAATGATTGGGGAATACCTTTTGTTTTTGTTGAA
>CAYVWC010000021.1:0-5390 GCA_964455415.1 uncultured Clostridium sp. | reverse complement strand
ATTAATATAGTTTTAATTGAAAACATGAGTAAGAAAAATAAATATATTTTAATAGTAAATTTCGTTTTTGCAATTATTGCAATTGGTATGCAATTCTATATTATTGGATTTTATTTAGATTATTTACCAACTTTTATAATATTACTAAGCACGATATCTTTAATAATATATTTTACAATTAGTATATTTAGTTTAATTAAAGTAACAAATTTGGAAATGACTAGACAATCTCTTAAAGAAGCACAGTTATATAATAAAACTTTACAACTTTTACATGATAATATGAGATTAATAAGACATGATTATTCTAACATCATGCAATCCATACTAGGATATATTACTAATAATGATATGAAGGGGCTTGAAAAATATTATAAAGAAATTAATCATGAATATGATAATCTTAAAAATTTGGCAGCTCTTAGTCCTTCACTAATAAATGATCCTGCTTTATATAGTTTAATTGCATCAAAATATTATTTAGCAGAACAATCAAATGTTATCTTTAATGTGCATATTGGAGTAAACTTTTCAAATCTTCCTGTATCTTCTTATGTTCTTACTAAAATTTTAGGTATACTTTTAGATAATGCTATTGAAGCAGCAAAAATCTCAAAAGAAAAAGAAATTTTATTTAGTGTTGATAAACCTTCTATTAATTCAAAATGTACTAGATATATAATCTCTATAAAGAATAGTTACTTAAATAAAGATATTGATATAGATAGAATTCGTGAGAAAGGCTATACTTCTAAAACTAAAGAAGAGGGCTTACATGGTCTTGGCCTTTGGGAAATAAATAAAATTCTTAATAAATCTAATAATCTAAATTTACATACAGATAAAAATGCAAAATTCTTTATACAAAATTTAGAAATTTTTAGTACATAAATTAAAATGTCCTAAGAAAAAAACTTAGGACATTTTAATTTATGTATATTGTAACTTTATATTATTTGATAGCTTTTAAACTATCATTTTAAGGAAATATTATATTAATATTATAATTAGATTGTATTTTAATCTTTTTTGATTAATGCAGCTGGCATTTTAGGTTGATGAAACATTCCAAAAATCCAGCAAGACGCATTAGTTGATTTTGCAGTTTTTTCTGCCATTTTAGCTAAAGTTTTTACCATAAAAAACCCCTTTCTTTTGTTAAATTTTTATAACACAAGATAAACGCCGGCTTTTATCTCATATTAATCATTGTTAATTTTGAGCATATACTTCATGCCCATATCTATTATTAAAGATTATATACACAGGTCTTGTCATCATGATTGAGCGTATTAAACACCCAAACACTAAAATATTAGAAATTACTATATTATCTAAAAACACTGAGATTACTAGACTTACTGTTAATGTTGTACATGCTAGTATTTTCTTTGTGATTCTTTCTTTTTTTCTTAAAATTGGGACGTTTTCTGTATCAGCTGGTGCATATATTAAGCATAATATTATCCCGATTATCCAAACTATAAATGTTAATAAATATCTTTCAAAACTTACTTCTTGAAATAAATTTTGACTTAATATGACACAGCCGCAATATATGGTTGGTGTTCCAATTATGCAAGCTATATGACTTTTTGCATGTGCTCCTCCTGCAAATATTGCATAAGGTAATAGCAGTACATATGATAGTATTGTCAAAGGTAAAACTCCTAGAACATATGCTATGAGCAACATAATGATTAATTTTGGTACTTCACCTATTATCATTTTTAGTCCATAATCAATTATTTCTATTCTTTCTTCATCTATGTCTGGAATTTCTTTCTTGAGTTTTAGATTAATTCTTTCACAAATATTATCTAATAACTTATCTATCATAATTGATTTCTCCTAAGTCGTATTTTTCTTTTTTGATTTTATAATTAATGATAGATAATTAATAAAAATGTTTTATAAGTTTATTATTTTGATTTACAAATTTTACGTTTTATTTTTTTATAAAATATTTTTATTATTTTGTAAAACAAAATAAAATGAATAGTATTCCTACTACCCATTTCTTTTTATAGTTTTAAATCTTCAATTATTTTCCATGTTCCGATTTATTTCTGGCAAAACTTTAAATTCCATAAGTTCTTTTGTTATTGGATGACAAAAACTTAGTTTATACGCCCAGAGTGCTATTTGTTTTCCGCTTCCCTCTCGCCCCATATTTCTGGTCTCCATATATGCTATGTGAAATATTTGCAAATTGCACTCTTATTTGATGATGCCTTCCTGTATGTAATTTAACTTTTACTACTGACAAATTAATTTCATCATTGTATTTTATAACTTCATAATCCAATTTTGCAAGTTTTGCGCCTTTTGTATCTTTATCTGCAACTCTGCTTATATTATTTTTCTGATTTTTTACAAGATAATTTTCAAGTGTTCCTTTTTCCTGTTCAAATTTTCCGTCTGCAACTACTAAATACTCTTTTTGTATCCTTCTTTCCCTTACTTCTTCACTTAATCTAGCTGCCGCCTTAGATGTTTTTGCAAAAACCATTACTCCTCCGCACTGGTCTGTCTAATCTATGCACTAAAGCCAAATAAACATTTCCTGGTTTTTTATATTTTTCTTTTAGATATTCTTTTATTATTGTAAGCATATCCATATCTTCTGTTTTGTCTGATTGTGACGGTATATTTGGTATTTTTTCTACTACTATAATATGATTATCTTCATATATTATATTTAATTTCTGCATTGTTCTCTCTTTCTTTTTTTAATTTATGCTTCAAATCTTGCATATATGCCACATGGTAAAATTAGTTTTGACTCTTTCATTGGAAGTCCTAATTCTCCAGAATATACTTTTCCTTGATACTCTTTTGCAATGGTTAAATTTATAATATTTTCTAGCACTTTGCTAGATATACCTGTTGTATATGAATTAATTAAAAAGAATAGCGGCTTATCTGATAATACTTTTGAGCATAATTTGACTAGGTCATATAATCCTTCTTCAAATTGCCATACTTCTCCATTTTTTCCTCTACCATATGACGGAGGATCCATAATAATTGCATCATATTTGTTTCCTCTTCTTATTTCTCTGTTTACAAATTTTACTACATCATCAACTATATATCTAACTGGTCTATCTGCTAGTTTTGATGCTTCCACATTTTCTTTTGCCCATGAAACCATGCCTTTTGAACTATCTACATGGCATACTTTAGCTCCTGCACTTAATGCAGCAACTGTTGCTCCTCCTGTATATGCAAATAAGTTCAAAACGTTTATATCTCTTTTTGCTTTTTTTATTTTTTCTATCATCCAGTCCCAATTAACAGCTTGTTCTGGAAACAAACCAGTATGTTTAAATCCCATTGGCTTTATATTAAATGTTAAGTTTTTATAATTTATTTGCCAAGATTTTGGGATTTCCTTTTTATACTCCCAGTTTCCTCCTCCTGTTTTGCTTCTTATATATCTTGCATCTACTTTTTTCCATTTTTCTGCGTTTTCTTTTTCGTTCCATATTATTTGTGGGTCTGGTCTAACTAGAATTATATTTTTCCACCTTTCTAATTTTTCTCCATTTGCCATGTCTATTATTTCATAGTCTTTCCAGTCTCTTGCTACTTCCATTACTTCATATCCTTTCTTAGATTTTTTACATGTTGGATAAAATATTAAAGAAACTAATAAGTAGAACTACATTAATCACGCAAAAACTAAATCCTAGTGCTAATATAAATGTAAAAAATTTTTTCATTTGCATTACCCCCTCTAAAGAATATATATTCTTTTAGTTTTAGGAGTATTACAATTTTCGTAAGCTAGTTTTCTAGGTTTTCTTTTATTTTTCTTGCTAAATTTTCATTTATGCCATTAATTTTTGTTAATTCTTCTATTTTTGCTTCTTTTATTTTCTCAATACTTCCAAACTCTTGTAGTAAAAGTTCTTTTTTCTTTTTTCCAATTCCACTGATTTCATCTAATTTTGATTTTGACATTTCTTTATCTCTTAGTTTTCTGTGATATTCTATCGCAGTGTCATGTACTGTATCTTGAAATCTTGTTATTAAGTTCATCGCATTTTCTGAAAGTGGTATTTCGTTTTTTTCTTCATCTATCAATGCACGTGTTCTATGTTTATCATTTTTTACCATGCCGTATATTGGTATATTTACATCACATTTTTTGCATGCTTCTTTTGCTGCTCTAATTTGTGTAATACCTCCGTCAACAAATATTAGGTCTGGTAATTTGCCAAATCCGCTTTTTGTATTATCTATTGAGTGTTTTAATCTTCTTTCTATCACTTCTTCCATACATCTTGGATCATCTTGTGCAAAGATTGTTTTTATCTTAAATCTTCTCGAAAGTGATTTATTTATTTTTCCGTCTTGCATTACACACATACCTGCAACAATATTTGTTCCAGATATATTTGAAATATCAAATGTTTCAATTTTGTTTGGAAATTTGTCTAAAGATAGTATCTCTTTTAATTCACTTAAAATTTCATATTTGTCTTGTGAGTTATTATCAAGAGTTACTTTTGCATTATTTTTAGCCATTTCTACAAATCGTAGTTTTTCTCCTCTTTTTGGAGATTTTATTTCTACTTTTTTATTTGCTTCTTTTGATAGTATTTGTGCTAATACTTCTTCATCTTCTATTTCTTCTTCTATCATTATTTTACTTGGAATATTTAAGTTTCCTATATAATATTGTTTTATAAATCCTGAAATTATTTCATTGTTTTTCATGTCTTTAAGTTCGTTTAAAAAGAAGTGTTCTCGTCCTATCATCTTGCTACCACGTACAAAAAATACTTCTATACATACGTATAAATCATTTTTCGCTATTCCTATTACATCTATATCATTTGTATTTATATTTGATACTTTTTGTTTTTGTGAAATATTTTCTATTGCTATGATTTTGTCTCTAAGTTCTGCTGCTTCCTCATATTTCTTTTCTTCTGCTGCTTTTTTCATGTCATTTTCTAATTCTTTTTTTATTGTATCTATTTTTCCTTCTAATAACATTATTATTTTGTCTATTTGCTTCATATATTCTTCTTGTGATACTTTTTTTACGCATGGTCCTAAGCATCTTCCTATATGATAGTTTAGACATACTCTTGTATGTGATTTAATGTTTCTACATTGTCTTATTTTAAATTTCTTTTTAATAAAGTCTACCATTTCTTTTGCACTTCCTGGGTTTGCATATGGTCCAAAATATTTTGCACCGTCATTTTGTATTCTTCTTGTGATATATACGCTTGGATATTCTTCTTTTATATCAACTTTTATATATGGGTAACTTTTATCATCTTTTAATAATACATTAAATCTTGGACGATTCTTTTTTATTAAATTACACTCTAATATAAGAGCTTCTGCTTCGTTATCTGTCACAATAT
>CAYVWC010000020.1:0-15935 GCA_964455415.1 uncultured Clostridium sp. | reverse complement strand
TTTGGCGTTGTTGTTCTTCAAAAGAAAATCCTCAGCGTACAGCAAGTACGCTTCCAGTATTTCTTTCTCGAACGCCTAGCCAAAATCACAATTCTTTTCCAATTTAATTTACAATAAGAAAGGGAGATAAAATGAGTAAATTTGATGAAATATATTTAGATTTATGCGAAAAAATTTTAAAAGAAGGATATTATGATAATAATAGAACAGGAATTGCAACATACAAATTACCACATCAAATAATGAGTTTTGATTTAAGTGAAGAATTTCCAATATTAACTACAAAATTTGTAGCATTTAAAACAGCTGTTAAAGAACTATTATGGATATTCCAAAAACAATCAAATAGTGTTAAAGAATTACAAGAAGAAAATGTACATATATGGGATGAGTGGGAAATGGAAGACGGAACAATAGGAACTGCATATGGTTGGATAGTTAAAGAGTTTAAACAAATAGATACATTAATTAACAAACTAAAAACAAATCCACAAGACAGAAGAATGCTTATAAACTTATGGCAAATACCATATCTTGATACAGGAGCATTATATCCATGCGTATATAATAGTTGCTGGGATGTAACAGACGGAAGACTTAATTGTATGTTAACAATAAGATCAAATGACTTACCACTTGGAAATCCGTTCAATGTATCTCAATATGCAGTACTAGTACACCTACTTGCACAAGTTACTAACTTTAAACCAGGATTACTTACAGTATGTATTAATAATGCACATATATACGAAAATCAAGTTGACGGAATAAAAGAACAATTAAAAAGAAGAAACGAAGCACTATCTGCACCAAAACTTTGGATAAATCCAGAAATAAAAGATTTCTATGATTTCACTATAGATGATATTAAACTAATTGACTATAAACATTTAGGAAAAATAGAAATGCCAGTTGCTGTATAATAACAACTTAATACTATTGAAAGGAAGAAAAATGCTAAGTATAATTGTTGCAATAGCGAAAAATAATGTGATAGGAAAAGATAATAAGCTTATATGGCATTTACCAGAAGATTTAAAAAGATTTAAAGAATTAACAACTGGTAAAACAATAATAATGGGAAGAAAGACATTTGAATCTTTAGGAAGAGTATTACCAAATAGAAAGCATATAGTATTAACAACAAATAAAACATGGAAATACGAAGATGAACAAGTAGAAGTTATCACAACTTTAGAAGATTTAGACAAAGAAATAAAAGAAGAAAAAGAAAACTTTGTAATTGGAGGAGCATCAATATATAAAATGCTTATGCCATATGCAAATAAAATGTACATCACAAAGATAGAAGAAGAATTTGAAGGAGACACATATTTTCCAGAAATAAATGAAGAAGAATGGAAAATAGCAGAAATCAAAGAAGGCATAAAAGACGAAAAGAACCCATACAACTATAAATACATTACATATATTAGAAAAAAATGAAAAAAATTCATACAAAATTCAAAATAAGTATTGACAAATTACAAAAGAACAAGTATAATACATAATTGTTGAAGGTACGCAGGTGTAGTTCAATGGTAGAACCTCAGCCTTCCAAGCTGATGACGCGGGTTCGATTCCCGCTACCTGCTCCAAAACATATACATCCTTATAAGGATGCTTTTTATTTCATAACAGATGCTCCTTTAGCTCAGTTGGTTAGAGCAACCGGCTCATAACCGGTAGGTCCAAGGTTCGAGCCCTTGAAGGAGCACCAATGTAGAGAGGCTATAAGCCTCTTTTTTAGTTAGATGCAAAATACAGCATATAGAGGAACAGATTTTATGTTGTTCTCAAATCCAAAATTCTTTTCTGAAATTCTAATAGCGTAATTTGGATTATTAGCTTTTATATAGCTATCCAAACTTCTTGATTTAACATGAGTACTTGACTTTACCTCTATTGGAATAATATCCATATTTTTTTGGATGATAAAATCTAATTCCGCCTTTCCTTCAGACTCCCAGTAATACAATTTATACCCATTTTGTTTAAGTTCATTTGCAACATAGTGTTCTGTAAGAGGTCCCATAGATATCATAGTCGGAGTAGAACTTAAATCAACTTGATATAAAGGATATTTAGCTTTATTAACAAAAAGACCAACATCACTCATATATAGTTTAAATGAAGATAAATCCTTATACATTTCAAGAGGTAGTTTAGGAGACACCTTATAAGTCTGATTTACTATTCCACTATTTTTTAGCCATAAGATTGCTTCTCCAAATATACCAGAAGTTCCACCCTTTGAAATAACTTTATATTGAAATTTCTGGTTATCCTTTGCTAGTTGCACAGGTATTGAGTCAAATGCTGAGATTATTTTATTAGATAAGCTACTATCTGCGTATTTAGTCATATCTCTTTCGTAAGCTTCTAGTATTTCTGATTGTATATCAATTGTAGAGATTATTTTTCCTTCATTTAAGTAAGTCTGAACTACTTCTGGCATACCGCCAACAACTAAATATGTTCTATATAAACTTAAACATAATTCATGAATACTATTATCCATTTTAGTATTATCTTCAAAATGTTTCTTTATTTCATCTATCAATTGTTCGTGATTTAAGGCTATTAAAAATTCCTTAAAAGATAGAGGATACATATTCAACATTTGGACTTTTCCTACAGGGAAAGAATAATTATTTCTATTTATAGCTACTCCTAATAAAGAACCAGCAGCAATAACATGATATTTATTGGCGTTTTCACAAAAATATTTTAAAGCTGTTAAAGCTCTTTCATTAGCTTGTATCTCATCAAAAAAAATCAATGTTTTTTCAGGAATTATTTTTTCTCCAAAAAACAATTCTAATTTATTTATTATATATTCTGCATTTATATTCTCTTCAATCTGTGAGCTAAACTCCTTATTAGTCTCAAAATTAACATATATTAAATTATTATAAAACTCTTTTCCAAACTTTTTCACAATATATGTTTTTCCAACTTGCCTTGCTCCGTGAATTATAAGGGGTTTTCTAACTTCTGATTTTTTCCATTCTATTAAATTATTAATTATTTCTCTATACATAAAATTCACCTCAATATAAGTTTATTTAGATTTAAAACAATTATACCACATAAGTTCCAAAAAATCAAATGTGAGACGTACTTTTTTGAACTTATACTCAAAAAATGCTTTATTTTAATAAAATTAACTTTACCATATTTTACAATAAAAATGCACCAAAAAAATTATTGTAAAACAATGTCGAAAATACTACAATAAGAAAACAAACTAAAAAAGGAACTGTTATCAGTTCCTTTTTTAGTTGCAGAAATATAATGAAAATAATTCAAAATAATTATAGACTTTTGTATAAAAATAAGATAAAATAGTGACAGAGAAATAGATAAAAGAAAAAGGAGGAGAAAAATGCTGGCAGAAAAAATCATATTTAGTATTTTAGCATTTTATCTATTTTTAGTAATGTTTTTTAAGATGATAAAGAAAATAGATGCTGCATATATCACAATACTTGTATTACAAGCAATTGGTATAGCAATTAGTTTTATAGAAATTATTTTCACTTTAGAATATAATATAATTGTGAGAATAATAATATACCTCATATCTATAATTATTCCAGCAATTATAATTTATTTAGAAAGAAAAGGGAAGAACTTTTCAGAATACATATATACAACAATAGCAAAATTCTATATAATGACAGGAAATACTAAGAAAGCAAAAAATATTTTATTATCCTTGATTGATAAATATCAAGACAGCTATTCCGCACATAAAATGCTAGCAGAAGTATATGAAAAAGAAGGTGGAATGAGAAAAGCTATAGATGAATATGTAATAGCAGTAGATTTGAACAAAAAAGATTATGATTCATATTATAAAATTTCATATCTTCTAAATGAACTAGATAAACCAGATGATGCTATAGTAATGTTAAATAACTTACTTAGCAAGAAACCAGAATATATTAATGCAACAATGTTACTTGGAGATATATTATCTTCACAAGAAAGATATAAGGAAGCATTAAATGTATATACAAATGGACTTAAATATTCTCCTAATAATTATGATTTATATTATAGTATGGGAATTGTATATACTATGCTTAATGATTTCCCAAATGCAAAAATATGTTATGAAAAGGCTGCAACAATTAACAGTCTACTTTATCATGCATATTACAGTCTAGGACAAATAAATTTAATAGAAATGGATTTAGATGAGGCAGAGAAGTACTTTACAAAATGTCTAGAAAGTAAAGAAAATGAACCTGACGCATATTACAAACTTGGTAAAATATATATGTTAAGAGGAGATCATGATAACGCAGTTAAGTTTGTAAACTTAGCAATAGAGCTAGATAATAATTATATAAAAATAGCTAATCAAGAGCCAATATTCATACCAGTAAAAAGTAAATTCCAAATGCCAATAATTGATGAGGAAGATATAAAACCAAGAAAGACAACATATACTAAAAAAGAATTAAAAGCTAGGGAACATTTGGATAATACCTATAATGTTGTTGGAAAGCTTAATGTGCATAAAATTAAACCAAATATAAAATCAAAGATAAATGAAAATAGAGCAAATGAAAAAGAAAGAGAATAAATCTTACATTTTGCAATCTAGTGGGAGGTAAATATAATGTCAATATTACAAGCAATTATACTAGGAGTTGTACAAGGTCTTACAGAATTATTGCCAATTTCAAGTTCAGCACATCTTTATTTAGTGCCATGGATATTTGAGTGGACTAATTCTTCAAGTTTTAATGAGGCTTTTGAGGCTTTCGACGTAGCACTTCACGCAGGAACTTTACTTGCAATTATTTTATTCTTTTTTAAAGACTGGATAAAATTAATTGTTGGAGGATTTAATAGAGTAGTAAAAAAAGAAAAAACATTTGAAGGAAAAATGTTTTGGTATATAGTACTTGCGACAATACCAGGAGGAGCAATAGGATTTATATTAGACAAATTCGTAGGAGAAGCATTAACAACTCCAATTATAATAGGTATAGCACTTATTGTAATGGGAATAGTTTTATACATAGTTGATAAAAAAGTAAAATCAGAAACTGAATATGAAGATATGACATTAAAACAAACATTTTTGATAGGTCTATCACAAGCATTGGCATTTATCCCAGGAGTCTCTCGTTCAGGAGTTACAATGACAATGGGAAGAGCATTAGGAATAAAAAGAGAGTCTGTTGCAAAATACTCTTTCTTACTTTCAACACCAATTGTTGCTGGAGCAACGTTATATAAATTTAAAGATTTTGTCTTAGGAATTCCATTTTTTGTAGGAGTAATTACAAGCTTTGTAGTAGGAGTAATTGTGATAAAATTTTTAATGGAATACCTAAAAAAAGGTAGTTTTAAAGGCTTTGCAATTTATAGAGTAATAGTTGGTATATTAGTAATTGCATTATGGATAATCAGACTATAAAGATAGGGAGGAGAAAAAATGGAACCAATCAAAGTAAATCATCCACTGATTGAACACAAATTATCTATACTAAGAGATAAAAAAACAGGTACAAAAGAATTTAGAGAATTAATATCAGAAATAACAGTATTTTTATGCTATGAAGCAATGAAAGATGCAAAACTAAAGGAAGTAGAAATTGAAACACCTCTTACAAAAACAAAAGCACAAATGATAGATGAAAAAGATTATGTGTTTGTTCCCATTTTAAGAGCAGGTACAGGTATGATAAATGGAATAATTACAATGATACCTAATGCTAAAATTGGGCATATAGGATTATACAGAAACGAAGAAACATTAAAACCAGTAAGATATTATTATAAAATGCCTAAAGGAATAGAAAATAAACAAATAATAATTATAGACCCAATGCTTGCAACAGGTGGATCTGGAGTAGATGCAATTACTCTTTTAAAAGAAGACGGAGTAAAAAATATAAAATTCTTGAGTATAATTGCAGCACCAGAAGGATTAAAGAAAATGCAAGAAGTACATCCAGATGTACAAATATATTGTGCAGCAATAGATGATCACTTAAATGATGTAGGATATATTGTTCCAGGACTAGGAGATGCAGGAGACAGAATATTTGGAACTGTTTAAAAAGGAGGGAAGATTTTGAAAATTACAGATATAGAAGAATTAAAGAAAAAAGCAACAGATGTAAGAATAGGAATAATTGAAGCTGTGTATGGTGCAAAATCAGGACATCCAGGAGGTTCACTTTCTTGTGCTGATATATTAACAGTATTATATTTTAATCAAATGCAAATAGATCCTATGAAATCAAGAGATGAATCAAGAGATAGATTTATATTATCAAAAGGTCATGCTGCACCTGCATTATATAGTGTGTTAGCAAATAGAGGATACTTTGAAACAGAAGAATTATCTAGTTTTAGACATATAGATAGTAACTTACAAGGACATCCAGATATGAATAAAGTTCCAGGAGTAGACATGAATACTGGCTCATTAGGACAAGGACTTTCAATTGCAAATGGAATTGCCATAAGCTCAAAATTAAATAGTAGAGGTATAAGAGTATATTGTCTTTTAGGGGATGGAGAATTACAAGAAGGACAAATATGGGAAGCAGCCATGACGGCAAGTCATTACAAATTAGATAATCTATGTGTAATAGTAGATAATAATAATCTCCAAATTGACGGAAGTATAGATAATGTGAAAAGTCCATACCCAATTGATAGTAAATTTAAGAGTTTCGGATTTAATGTAATAAATATTGACGGACATAATATTGAAGAAATAATAAAAGCATTTAATATAGCAAAAACAGTTAAAGGAAAACCTACTGCAATTATAGCAAAAACAGTTAAAGGTAAGGGAGTTTCATTTATGGAAAATCAGGTAGGTTGGCATGGAAAAGCACCAAACGAAGAAGAATATAAACAAGCAATAAAGGAACTCAAAAAGAAAAATTAAATTTTCTAAACTAATTAAATTATATTAATGAAAGGAATAGAAAAATGGATTCAAATAAAAAAATTGCAACAAGAGCAAGTTATGGGGAGGCACTAGCAGAAATTGGAGAAGATAAAAAAATAGTCGTATTAGATGCAGACTTATCAGAAGCAACAAAGACAAATATATTTGCAAAAAAATACCCAAATAGATTTTTTGATATAGGAATATCTGAACAAGATATGATTGGAGAAGCAGCAGGACTCGCAAGTTCTGGGCAGATAGTTTTTGCAAGTACTTTTGCCATGTTTGCAGCAGGAAGGGCTTATGATCAAATCAGAAACAGTGTTTGCTATCCAAGATTAAATGTAAAAATATGTGCAACACATGCAGGAGTAACTGTAGGAGAAGACGGAGCAACACATCAAATGTTAGAAGATATTAGCCTTATGAGAACACTGCCAAATTTAACTGTTATGTGCACATCAGACGATGTAGAGACAAAATGGGCAGTAAAAGAAATTTCAAAATATGACGGACCTGTATATTTAAGACTATGTAGATTAGCAACACCTGTAATTTATGACGAAAAACAAAAATTTGAAATAGGAAAAGGAATACAAATAGGAGAAGGAACAGATGCAACAGTAATACGGAACAGGAGTTGTTGTACAAGAAGCTATTAAAGCAAAAGAAGAATTAGAAAAAGAAGGCATTAACATTAGAGTAGTTGACATGCATACAATAAAACCAATAGATAAAGAGCTAGTAATAAAATGTGCACAAGAAACCAAAAAAATAATTACAATAGAGGATCATAGTATTATAGGTGGTCTTGGAAGTGCTGTCTGTGAAGTATTGAGTACAGATTATCCAACCAAAGTTTATAGAATGGGAGTAAAAGATACATTTGGGAAATCAGGAAAGGCAGAGGATTTATTGGCATACTTTGAATTAACAGCAAGAAATATCATGGAAAAAGTAAAAGAATAAACATTAAAAAATTAGATGAAAACAAATCATCTAATTTTTTAATAATTTATTTACTAAAACTAGTTTAAATGATATAATATACAAATAGTAACATCAGTTTTATGGAGGCTAGAAATGAAAGGTATATTAAAATGGTTTAAATCTGGAACGAGGATGAAAAGGTGGTTTTTCGTCATACTAGTAGGAATAATACTTTTATGTTATGGAATAGCTACTATAATAGACATGAGAGAAATATCTGTACTAAATTTAATACTTATAATTGTATTATCTGTTATAGGATTTATGATGATAGTACTAGGGGTAATATATAGCCAAAAGAGAGTATTAGAATTACTTATAGAAGATACGGATGATAGAATTTCTGATGATAATAAGGACATAAATGTTAATTCACTAATATTTAACAAAACTGTATATAAAGAAGGTCCAAAAATTGTAGTAATAGGTGGAGGATCTGGATTAAATACAGTACTAAGAGGAGTGAAAGAATATACAAATAATTTAACAGCAATAGTAGAAATGTCTGAATATGAAGATCAGCAGAAAAAAAATGAAAATCTACTCCCAATAAAAGATGTAAAAGACAGCATAATAGCATTGGCTGAAGATGAAGAAGAGATGAAAAAGCTTTTAGATTTAAAATTACAAAGGGGAATGGATTTTACAGATGTATTTATATCTGCAATGCAAGATATAAATAACGAAGGTGCAAAATTCATAGAAAATATTTCAAAAGTGCTTAATATAACTGGAAGAATATTACCAGTAACACTAGATAAAATGAACGTATGCGCTGAATTGGAAGACGGTACTTTAATAGAAGAAAAAAATAAAATTGCAGATACATCAATAGAAAAAATTTCAAAGATAAATAGGGTATTTATCGCACCGTCAAATGCAAGACCAGCTCCAGGAGTACTAGAGGCGATAACAGACGCAGATGCAATAGTAATTGGACCTGGAAACTTATTTACAGATGTAATACCAAATTTATTAATAAAAAATATTTCAAAAACAATTAAAGAAAGTAAAGCAATAAAAATATACATAGGAAATATAATGACAAAACCAGGAGAAACAGATGATTTCTCATTATCTGATCATATAAAGGCAATATATGAGCATGCAAATAATAAAATTATAGACTATTGTATATATGATACTGGGGAAGTTATACCAGAGTTTGTCAGAAGATATAATAAAGACGGAGCAGATCTTGTAGAGCAGGACATACAAAAATGTAGAGAACTTGGAATAAAATTAGTGCAAAAAGACTTTTCTTGTATAGAAAATGAAGTTATAAGACATGATCCAGAAAGTGTTGCAGATTCAATAATAGAATTAATATGTGAAGACTTAAAATTCAAAGATATGCAAAATAATCCTAAATATATAAGGATGAATACAAAATTGAAAACAAACAATAAAAAAAGGAAAAAACAAACAAGAGTTAAGAATAAGGCAAAAAGAGCTCAAAACAGAGTTAATAGAAAAGCAAGAAGAATGGACTTAAGAAAGAAAAGTAAGTTTAGTTCAAAATATAATGAGAGGATAAAATCTATAAGGACAAGCGAAGATAAAAGACAAGAAAACATCAGGATGTTAGAAGAAGATGAAGAAAATTAAATTTTTTGGAGGAACATATGAAAAAGATAGAAAAAGATGAATTAAATATCGAAAATGGACTTAAGAAAGAATGGATTATAACTAATGGTTTAGGAGGATATGCTTCCTCAACAATAATAGGATGTAACACAAGGAAATATCATGGACTACTTATTGCACCATTTGTAGCTCCAGGAAGAAGAAGACTAATTCTTTCAAAACTAGACGAAAGTTTAGAAATAGAGGGAAAAAAATATAATTTATATACAAATATTGCAAACCACTATATTTCTGAAGGATATAAATATCAAGAAAACTTTGAAAAAGACTACATACCAATTTTCACATATAATGTTGAAGGTGTGGAAATAAAAAAACTAATTTGTATGGAATATGGAAAAAATACGGTTTGTATATTATATAAGATAAAAAATCAAGATAAGAAAATAAAATTAACACTTGCACCTGTTATGAACAATAGGGATTTTCATCAAATGAATACTAATCATCAATTTAAAGTAAAACAAAAGGCAAACAAACAAAAAGTAACGATTATCTTAGATGATGAAGCGGTAAATCCTGTATATTTGAATACAAGTGAAGGTAGATATATTGAACATGTCTCAGATATATTTAATAATATGTTTTACCTAGAAGAAGAAAAAAGAGGATTTTATCCAGAAGAAAACTTAATTGTACCAGGAAGATATGAGATAGAAATTGGAGAAAATGAAGAAAAAGAAATCTCTTTTGTATGTTCATTAGAAGACAACATAGAAGAATTAGATGTCAAGAAAGTTATAAATGATGAGATAATAAGAATAAGAAAACTTATAATAAATTCAGGACTATATGATTTAAAACTAGAAGAGAAATATGATGAAATATATAAGGAATTCATAAAAGAATATATAATAGCTTCAGACAATTTTGTAGTGTTTAGACCAAATTTCAGACTTCATACAATAATTGCAGGATATCCATGGTTTTTGGATTGGGCAAGAGACACACTTATCTCATTTGAAGGATTACTCCTAATTCCGAGGAGATACGAAATAGCAAAAGAAGTAATATTAACTCTTATAAGAGATATAAAATTTGGACTTGTACCAAATCGGATATTCAGGGTTTGATTTAAGGCCATTGTATAATAGTAGTGATGCTTCATTATTGTTATTTGAAGCTGTATATAAGTACTATAATTATACAAATGATATAGCATTTATAAAAGGAATTTATTTAAGATTAAAATCAATTATAAAATCTTATACTGAAGGAATAGACATAGATGACAATAATATATACTTAGATGATGACAACTTAGTCGTATCAGGAACTCCTAACACACAAAACACTTGGATGGATGCAAAATATGGAGATTATGCTTTTACACCAAGAAATGGTAAAGCGGTTGAAATAAATGCGTTATGGTATAATGCACTAAGAATAATGCAAGAATTTGCAAATATCTGCAATGATAAAGAAGAAATAAATACATATAAGGACATGGCAGAATTTACACAAATATCATTTAATAATAAATTCTATAATAAAAGAAGAAAATGTTTATATGATGTACTACGGAGATAGCAAAATAAGACCAAATCAATTATTTAGTTTATCATTATCGTATCCAGTAGTAGAGCCAGATAGTGAAATCGCATCTAATATAATCAACGTAGTAGATAAAAAGCTACTTACTTCTCATGGAATAAGAACTCTTGCAAAGGGAGAAAAAGGCTATGTGGAAGTATATGAAGGAGATGCCTTCAAAAGAGATGCAAGCTATCATCAAGGACCTGCTTGGCCATGGCTATTAGGACTTTACTATAATGCTTTAAAAAATATGATAAAAGTAGAAACAAATAAATCTAAAAAAACAGCACTTAGCAAAAAACTAGAAAACTTTTGTAAATTGGTTGAAGATAGCTTCACAGTTGCATTAAATAGCGACGGTATAATTGGAAGTATTGGAGAAATATATGATACAAAAGAACCATATCAATCAAAAGCAGCACCTGCTCAAGCTTGGAGTGTAGCAGAAGTATTTAGGATTATACTAAGAAAGTAAGATAAGTTATCCTGAGTGCTATTGCAAAGAGAGGTAAAAATGAGAATATTAGGAATAGACCCAGGATATGGGATAACAGGATATAGCATAATAGATTATATAGGAAACAGATTTAAACTTATAGCAAATGGAGCAATAAAAACAGATTCAAAACAATCTTTTCCACTAAGATTATCAGAAATATTCACAGATCTAAATTTGATTATTGATAAATATACTCCTGAAGCAATAGCTGTGGAAGAATTATTTTTCAATAATAATGCTAAAACGGCAATAAATGTAGCACAAGCAAGAGGTGTAATATTGGTCGTAGGTTGTCAAAGAGGAATACCTACATATGAGTATACTCCTTTGCAAGTGAAACAAGCTGTTGTTGGATATGGTAGAGCAGATAAAATACAAGTACAAAAAATGGTAAAAACATTATTAAATGTTGAAGAACTTCCAAAACTAGACGATATAACAGATAGCATGGCAATAGCAATATGTCATGCTCACTCTGCAAAATTTGCTGAAAAACTATAAATAAAGAAGGAAAATTCAATGATACAAGAAGAATTAGAAAATAGGTTAAAAGAAGAAAAGCTAGATAGTATATACCTACTATATGGAGAAGAAATATACCTATTAGAAACTACTGTAAAAAAAATAAAAAAACTATTCGGAGAAAGGGTAGTACGGAATAAATTATATAGAACTAGACGAGGAAAATTTAGAAAATATTACTCAAGAATTACAAACACCATGCTTTGGGTATAATAAAAAAATGATAATCGTAAAAAATTCTAATATCTTCAAAAAAGATAGCAAAAAGAAAAATACATCAACAAAAAGTTTAAGAGAAAAATTAGAAAAATATTTAAAAGAAAATATAGACGATATAAATAAAAGAATTCTTTTAATCTTCATAGAGGACAATATTGAAAAACTAAATATAGTAAAAACTATAGAAAGTCTAGGAGGAGTAATTTGTGAATTTCCACTTCAAAAACCAGTAGTACTAGAAAAAAGACTTTCAGCAATTTGTAGCGCATATAAAGTAAAAGTGGAACAAGGAGCTATAAGACTATTAATAGAAACTTCTGGAACAAGTATGCAGGAACTAATAAATGAAATTAGAAAGCTAATAGAATATGCACGGAGAAGAAGGCACAATAACAAAAAAATCTGTAGAAGAATTAGCAATAAAAACATTAGATAGCAATATATTTGACTTAACAGACAGTTTGGGTAAAAAACAAATAGATAATGCCTTAAAAACATTAAATGAATTACTATATTTAAAAGAACCAATGCAAAAAATATTGATAACATTATATAATCATTTCAAGAAATTATATATTGTAAAATTATCAGAAAAATATAAAAGAGATTTAGCAACAGTAATGAATTTAAAACCAAATCAAACTTTTTTATTAAACAAATATAAAATGCAAGCAAAATATTTTACAGAAGAAGAAATACGAAATATATTAGAAGATATGATTAAACTTGATACAGACTATAAAAGCGGTTTGATTGATGTGAATATTGGAGTAGAAACAATCTTATGCAACTATTGTAGCTAAATTAAGTGAATAAATTACCTCTTTTTTTAAATAATAATTAAAAAAGGAGGCTTTTTTATGTACAATTTCAGAACAGATTTAGCACTAGAAAGAAGAGAATTACTAGGAAAAAAACAAGAGGGCGAAAAGGAATTAGACGGAATCGAAGTTGAAGAAAAAGAAATAAGCGAAAGAATAAAGGTAACAAAAGTAAAAATAGTAAATGAAAATGGAGAAAAATTAATAGGCAAACCAATTGGAAGCTATATCACGATAGATGTAAAAAAATTAAAAATTGCAACAGAAGAAGAGATAGAAGAAACATCTAATATATTAGCTGAACAATTAAAAGAATTAATTAATTTGCATATAAATTCAAAAGAAGATGTTTTAGTAGTTGGGTTAGGAAATGAATATATAACACCAGACTCATTAGGACCAAAAGTAATAGCAAACATAGAAATAACGAGGCATGTAATAAAATATTTACCAGAGTATGTTGAAGAAGGAACAAGACCAATTAGTGCTATTTCACCAGGAGTGCTTGGAACAACAGGGATAGAAACACTAGAAATATTAGAAGGAATAGTAGAAAAAATAAAGCCAAAACTTTTAATAGTAATAGATGCACTAGCTTCAAGAAGTATTGATAGAATAAGCAGTACTGTACAACTATCAGACACAGGAATTACACCAGGAGCAGGAGTTGGAAATACAAGAAAAGAATTAAGCATAAATACACTTGGAATACCAGTAATAGCAGTAGGAATTCCAACAGTTGTAGAAAGTGCGGTTTTAGTAAATGAAGCATTGAATTTATTTATAGAAAAACTTCAAAATGAGGCAAGATCAAATGAATATTTAAACAATCTAAAGGAAAAAGATAATTACGAGGAAATAAAAGAAGCTCTAAATCCAGGAGATTATAATATGATAGTTACTCCAAAAGAAATAGACGAGCTAATAGATAATATGACGAAAATAGTTGCGAAAGGAATAAATAATTCATTATAAAATAAATATTAAATCAATAAGCCAAAGAAGCAATAAATGTACAGGATAGAAAAGATATAAAAAGTATTTTGTATCTTTTCCTTTTTTATTATTATAAAGATTTATAAATATAAGTGAAAGACAAGTAAATATGATAATCCACAAATAAATTTCAAAATTTGAACCATAAAGAAGGTTTTTGAAATAATATATGATAGTACAAATAATAAATGCAAAATTCATAAGTACTTTATGCTTTTTAAATAGATAGAATACGAAAATTATTGCAATACCATAATAACCATAATCACAGTTTAATAAGTCTGCAATTAATGCAGTAAAAATAACAATAATCAAACCAATCAAAATATGTAGATAATAAATATATTTCTTTTTATAATCTAATTTACGCAATTTATCAAAAACAGCAATTGCAAATAAACCTAAAAATAAAGTGAAAAATATATTTAAGCTAAAACTTGATGAATATATAGATTTAAAGAGCATAAAAGGAGCTTGAGAAATTAATGCGAAAACAAATAACCTCCAAAAATAATTTTTAAGGTTTTTAGTATTTATATATCCTTCACTTATTTGAAAGGCAAAAATAGGAAAGGCCATTCTTCCTATATAATTTAAAAAAGAAAAATGACCAAATAAAACATAAGAACTATGATCACATGTCATAGAAAATAATGCAATTACTTTTAAAATAAAAGCAGACATATATTTATCCTTTCATATTAGTTTCTCTATGCTCGTTGTATGAATCAACAAAGTATAAAGGTCGTCCTTTTGTTTCATAAAATGCTCGTCCTAAATATTCTCCTATTAGTCCCAAAAAGATAAGCTGAATTCCACCTAAAAATAGAATTACAACCATTATTGAAGCATATCCAGAAACATCAACACCATGTATTAAAGTTTTAAGTATTATTGCGAGCATATAGATAAAACCTGCACATGACACTATTATTCCCAAGATTGCGGCCCAACGTAAAGGGGAAGTGGTAAATGATGTTATACCGTCAATAGAAAGATTAACAAGTCTTCTATAATTCCATTTTGTTTTTCCAGCAATTCTAGGATCTCTATCATATAATATTTCCTTTTTATTATAGCCTATCCAACTATAAAGACCTTTTGTATATCTTTGAGATTCTCTCATTTGTTTTATAGCTTCTACACAACGTCTATCGAGAAGTCTAAAATCGCCAGTATCTTTTTGAATTTCAATTTTAGTCATACTTTGTAATACTCGATAAAATCCCCAAGAAGTTAATTTTTTTAAAGGGCTTTCGCCTTTTCTTGATTTTCTTTTTGCATAGACATCATCATAACCTTCTTCCCAATATTTAATCATTTCAGGGATAAGTTCAGGTGGATCTTGTAAGTCTGCGTCCATTAAAACTAAGGCATCTCCATTTACATAATCAAATCCAGCTGCCATAGCTACTTCTTTTCCATAATTTCTTGATAAGTTAAGATAATTAATTCTTGAATCCTTTTTCCTAAGAAATTTTATCAACTCCAAAGTATTATCCTTACTTCCGTCGTTTACAAATAAAACCTCAAAATTATATTTATCTTGCTCGTCCATTAGTTTTACAAGTCTATCATATAAAAGTGGAAGTGATTCATGTTCATTATAAGCAGGGATAAGAATTGTTATTAATTTTTTTTCATTTAATTCCATAATTACTATCATTCCTTTATTTTTCTATTAATATATATATCACAAAATAATGATATAGTAAAGAGAAAAATAAAAAGAAATTGGTATAGAAATGTTGCAAATTAATAATTCTATATAGTA
>CAYVWC010000019.1:0-16056 GCA_964455415.1 uncultured Clostridium sp. | reverse complement strand
ATAACAAAAAGATAACAAAATTATATAAATAAAGTAACATTTATTTGATTTTAGAGTAAAAGTATTGACACTCCAAGGGTTTATGGTATAATAGCATTAATAAAAACGTGCAGGAGGATACAAATGGATAATGCAACTAAGTTTTTTAAAATAGATGATAATTTTGACAATATGAGTGATGAAGAATTGCTTTCTCTTATCAATTCAGACAATAAAGAGGCATTGAATTATCTATTAAATAGATATAAAGAACTTGTCTACATGAAAGTAAGCAAGTATTTTATAATTGGTGCTGAAAAAGACGATATATTTCAAGAAGGGATGATAGGTCTATATAAAGCAATAAAAAATTTTAAAAGCGATAAGCATAATTCATTTAAAACTTTTGCTAATCTATGTATTGAAAGACAATTAATTACAGCAATAAAAACATCTAATAGGCAAAAACATATGCCACTTAATTCATATTTATCATTAAATACTTCAACATATGACGAAGATAATGATAAAACACTATTAGACATTTTAAATAATAAAACATTAGAAGATCCATTAGATACTATAACTAAAAAAGAATATTACAAAATAGTAGAAGATACAATAGACAAATCCCTAAGTGACTTTGAAAAAAAAGTTTTAACCAGATTTATAAGAGGAGATAGTTACATGAAAATTGCTGAAGATTTGTCATCTCCAGTAAAATCAATAGATAATGCAATACAAAGAATAAGAAAAAAAGCAATCAAAGGAATAAACGACGAAAAAATGTAGTCTATTTTAGGCTACAAGTTAATGCTTCTATAGCTCAGTAGGTAGAGCACTTCCATGGTAAGGAAGAGGTCGCCGGTCCGATTCCGGCTGGAAGCTCCAACTTCATTATAAAAAACAAATCTCTAAAAGTATTGAAATATCAATCCATTAGAGGTTTGTTTTTTATAAAGTAATGCGAAGCTAATACAACAGATTAATTTATTTTATGTAATCTATATATTTTTATCTAGCTAATTTTCTATCAAACTCTTGCAAAACTTATAAAAACAAAATATAATAGGAGTGTAACTTTAAAATAAAAAGGAATGATAACAAAATGAAAATCGGTATAGTAGGACTTCCAAATGTAGGAAAAAGTACGATGTTTAATGCTATAACAAATGCTGGTGCGGAATGTGCAAATTATCCTTTTTGTACAATAGAGCCAAATGTTGGAATGGTTGCTGTTCCAGATGAAAGACTAGATGAATTAGCTAAAATATATAATCCTGATAAAACAACACATGCTGTAATTGAATTTGTAGATATTGCAGGACTTGTAAAAGGAGCGAGTAAAGGGGAAGGACTAGGAAACAAGTTCCTATCTCATATTAGAGAAGTAGATAGTATAGCAGAAGTTGTAAGGTGTTTTGAAGACCCAAATGTAGTTCATGTTGACGGAAGCATATCGCCAACAAGAGATATAGAAACAATAAATTTGGAATTAATATTTGCAGACTTGGAGACGATAGAAAAAAGATTAGAAAAAGCAAAAAAAATGCTAAAAGCAGATAAAAAGTATGCTTTTGAAATAGACGTTTTAGAAAAAGTAAAAAAAGTTCTAGAGGAAGGTAAATCTGCACGAACAATGAAACTTACAGAAGAAGAACAAGAAGTTATGAAAGACGTTTATTTATTAACAGCAAAGCCAATACTATATATAGCAAATATAAGTGAAAAACAAATAGAAAATGTAGATGCAGATAAGTATGTAAATGAAGTAAAAGAATATGCTAAAAGTGAAAATGCCAAAGTAATACCTTTGTGTGTTAAAATAGAAGAAGAGTTGTCTGTACTTGAAGGAGAAGACAAAAAAGAAATGCTAGAAGCATTAGGACTTGAAGAGTCAGGATTAGATAAAGTAATAAAGGCAAGTTATGATTTATTAGGATTAATGTCATTTTTAACAGCTGGAAAGCCAGAAGTACGAGCTTGGACAATAAAAAAGGGAACAAAAGCACCAGAAGCAGCAGGAAAAATACATTCAGACATACAAAGAGGATTTATAAGAGCAGAAATAGTTTCGTACAATGATTTAATAAAAGAAGGATCTATGAATGCAGTGAAGGAAAAAGGATTACTACGATTAGAAGGAAAGGACTATATTATGCAAGACGGAGATATTGTATTGTTTAGATTTAATGTATAAAAAAATAAAAATAAGGAGGAGAAATCATGGAGAATAAAGAAAAGACAGAAGGAAAAAAACTAGAGGAGGAACTATTTAATAATAAAAAATCAGGCTGGGAAAAAGCAACTGATGAGGAGAAAAAAATAATATTCAAATTTTCAGATGAATATATAGAATTTTTAAATAGATCTAAAACAGAAAGAGAATTTGTTGTATCTGCTAAAGAAATTTTAGATAAAAACGGATATAAAGATATAAATTCTGTAAACAAGATATCTGCAGGAGATAAGGTTTATTATATAAACAGAGAAAAAAGTATGTATATAGCTGTTATAGGAAACAAGAAATTAGAAGAAGGATTAAACCTAGTAGGAGCACATATTGATTCTCCAAGACTAGATTTGAAACCAAATGCTTTATACGAAGATACAGAATTTGCGTATTTTAATACACATTATTATGGAGGAATAAAAAAATATCAATGGACAACAATACCTCTTTCAATACATGGTGTTATTGTAAAAGCTAACGGAGAAAAAATCAACATTAATATTGGAGAAAAAGAAGATGATCCAATATTTACTATAACAGATCTTTTACCACATCTAGCTATGGAACAAATGAAGAAGAATCTATCAGACGGAATTGACGGAGAAGATTTAAACTTACTTATAGGAAATATACCTTATAAAGATGAAAGTGTAAGTGAAAAAGTAAAACTAAATATTTTGAAAATATTAAATGACAAATATGGTATTAAAGAAGCAGACTTCTTAAGTTCAGAATTAGAACTTGTACCAGCATTTAATGCTAAAAGTCTTGGATTTGACAAATCAATGGTTGCAGGATATGGACAAGATGATAAGGTATGTGCATATACAGCCCTAAGAGCTATCTTAGAAGCTAATATACAAGATAAAACTGCAATATGTATATTAGCAGATAAAGAAGAAGTGGGAAGTATGGGAAATACAGGTATGGAGTCACAAGCTTTTGATAACTTTATTGCAGAATTATTAAATAAATCAGGAGACAATAGACCAAACTTATTAAATAAAGTATTTTGTGCTTCTAGTATGCTATCTGCAGATGTTGGAGTAACATATGATCCAATTTACGGTTCAGTATCTGATAGAACTAATTGTGCTTATTCAGCTTATGGAATATCTTTTGACAAATATACAGGAGCAAGGGGAAAAGCAGGAGGTTCTGATGCAAATGCAGAGTTTATAGGAAAAATAAGAGGAATATTAGAAAGAAACAATATACAGTATCAAGTATCAGAACTTGGAAGAGTAGATGTAGGCGGTGGAGGAACCATAGCATATATCTTAGCAAATAAAGGAATTGAAGTAATTGATTGTGGAATTCCTGTACTTTCTATGCACTCTCCTTATGAAGTTGCAAGTAAGTTTGATATTTATAGTGCATACAGAACATATAAAGTATTTTATGAAGAAGCATAATTAAAAAGATAATAAAAAGAACAAATCTTATATAACGAGATCTTGTTCTTTTTTTGTGGTTAATAATATAGAATAAGTGCTTAACCTAAATATTGTTATATTAAATATACGATGAATAATCATAAATATAATATCAAATAATTTTGGGATGAATAATATAGTAATAGAGAATATGTCTTATGAAATAGAAAAACTTAATAATATAAATATTTTGGAAGAAATAGATAAAAGATTAGGTTAAATTTAAGAAGGGAGATAAATAAACTTGAGAGAAATAAAAAATGACTTTCCACTATTAAAAAACAAAGAAATAACGTATTTAGATAATGCAGCCACAACACAAAAACCAGCAGAAGTGATTGAAAAAGTAATCGAGTTTTATAAAAATACAAATGCTAATCCACATAGAGGCACATATGACTTAAGTGTTGAAGCAACAGAGGCATATGAAAATGCACGAAAAAAGACAGCTAAATTTATAAATGCAGCAGACGAAAGACAGATAATATTTACAAAAAATTCAACAGAAGCATTAAATCTAATTGCATATTCATATGGATTAAATACTTTAAAAAAAGATGATGAAATAGTGATTTCAATCATGGAACATCATTCAAACTTGGTTCCTTGGCAGAAAGTGGCAAAACAGACTGAGTCAAAACTTAAATATATGTATATAAATAAAAATTATGAATTATCGCTCGAAGAAATAAGAGAAAAAATTACAAATAAAACTAAGATAGTAGGAATAACACATATATCAAATGTCTTAGGAACTATAAATAATGTCAAAGAAATAATAAACATCGCTCATCAGAAGCGGAGCAATAGTAGTATTAGATGCAGCTCAAAGCATATTGCATACAAAAATAGACGTAAAAGAACTAGATGCAGATTTTCTAGTTTTTTCAGGGCATAAAATGCTTGCACCATTAGGAATAGGTGTATTGTATGGCAAAAAAGAATTATTAAATAAAATGTCTCCATTTCTAATGGGAGGAGATATGATAGAATATGTTTATGAACAAAATACTTCATTTGCAGAAATTCCAAACAAATTTGAAGCAGGAACACAAAATGTTGGTGGAGCAGTAGGTCTTAGCGCAGCAATAGATTACATCGAAAAAATAGGATATGATGAGATTAATAGAAAAGAAAAAGAACTCACAAATTATACTTTAAATAAATTAAAAGAACTAGATTTTTTAGAAGTATATGCTACTCCAAATAAAGAAAATCTTGCAAGTGTTATATCTTTTAATATAAAAAAGATACATCCTCATGATGTTTCAAGTATTTTAAATTCTGAAAAAATTTGTATAAGAGCTGGAAACCACTGCGCCCAACCATTAATGAGATATTTGAAAATTGATTCTACTTGTAGAGCAAGTTTGACTTTCTACAATGATAAGGATGATATAAACAAATTAATAAAAGGACTTATAAAAACTTATAATATATTTAAAATAAGAAAGGAGGGACTTTATTGAGAAATGGAAGATATTTATAATGCACTAATTATGGAGCATAGTATGAATTCATATAATAAGAAGAAATTAAAAAATCCAGATAAAATTGAAAAAGGGCATAATCCAAACTGTGGGGACGAAATTGAACTTGAAATAAAAATAAATAATAACAAAATAGAAGATATGAGTTTTACTGGGGAAGGTTGTGCAATTTCACAAAGTTCCACATCAATAATGATAGACACATTAAGGGGAAAGAGTATAGAAGAAGCTAATAAAATAATAGATAATTTTATAAAAATGATAAAAAGAGAACAATTAGATGAAAAAGAACTAAATTCATTAGAAAAAGCAATTGCATTTAAAAACATCTCTAACATGCCAGAAAGAATAAAATGTGTATTACTTGCATGGCAAACAGCAAAACAAGCACTAGGAAATAAAAAATAATTTTTTGTAAGAAATTTAACTAAAAAGCCAAGAGCATAACTTATCAAAAATCTATGATATGTAAAGTTGAAAATCAGATATTTTTATGATAAAATAATTATCATAAAAATATCTTAAAATAATACATGAGTAAATGGAAGTAAAATATATTGTAGAATAAAACTAGAAATTTAGGACAAGCTAAGCCTAACAAAATTATTGGCATGTCTTATCAGCAATTTGTAATAGTTTAAATTACTTGTTAGAGTTATTAATACTCGGATGGAGGTCGTTATGGCAGTAAAACTAAATGATAACAAAGAAATTGTAAGAACTATTAAAGAAGGATTAAAGAAAAATGGTGGATATTGCCCTTGCAGAACAGAAAAAAATGAAGAGACTAAATGTATGTGTAAAGAATTTCGTGATCAAATAAAAGATCCAAGTTTTGAGGGATTTTGTCATTGTATGCTTTATTATAAGTCAAAGTAAAAATGAATATTAATTAAATTAATAAAAAGGAGGTAAAATAATATGTCAGAAATAAAATTAACAAATGAAAACTTTGAAAAAGAAGTATTAAATTCAGAGGAAATGGTATTAGTAGATTTTTATGCAGATTGGTGTGGACCATGTCAAATGATAGCACCAATACTTTCAGAAATAGCTGAAGAATATAATGGAAAATTAAAGGTTGGAAAAATAAATATTGATGAACAAAGAGAATTAGCTAGTAGATATCAAGTTTCAAGTATTCCAACAATAATGTTATTCAAAAATGGACATATCGAAAATATATTAGTCGGATTTCGTTCAAAATCAGAATTAGAAAAAATGATAAATAACTAATTATTTTGCAGGAAATATCAGTAAGGATTTTCCTGTTTTTTTATGCAAAATAAGAATTATACAGGAACTTTTTATTCAAATATTGAAATTTGATAAATATAATAATATAATTAAGAATATTAATAAAAAGAAGGAAGGAACTAATGCGAGAGAAAACAGAAAAGAAAACAAATAAAGCAGAAGGCTTTATGAAAAGTGTATTAATACTGATGTTATCACAAGTCTTTATAAAGCTATTAGGATTTGTATATAGAGTATATCTTACAAATAGAGAAGGATTTGGAGATGAAGGTAACGCAATATATGGTGGAGGATACTATATATATGCACTCTTACTCACAATATCATCTATAGGTGTACCAAATGCAATTTCAAAACTTGTATCAGAAAAAGTAGCTCTGCGGAGACAACAAAGGAGCACATCGAATATTTAAAGTAGCTTTAATGACATTTGGTATAATAGGACTAATTGGCACATTAATTCTATTTTTTGGAGCTGGATATATTGCAAATGTAATTCTACAAATTCCAGAATCAGAATTAACACTTGTAGCCCTTTCTCCAGCAATATTCTTTGTAACAATTGCATCAGTATTGCGAGGATACTTCAATGGAAGAGATAGAATATCAGCAACAGCAAAAGCACAAACCTTAGAACAAATTTTTAAAACAGTACTAACTGTTGTAGTAGTTGAGATAGTAGTACTATTGTATGGTACAAATGTAACAATCATGGCAGCAGGAGCAAACCTTGCAACAACTTTATCTGTAATCCTAAGTTTTGGATATTTAGGGCTATATTATAAAATATATAAGAAAAATATAGTGACAAGTATTAAGGAAAATTCGAACTATAA
This sequence comes from uncultured Clostridium sp., assembly GCA_964455415.1. GTDB lineage: Bacteria > Bacillota > Clostridia > TANB77 > CAG-508 > JAAWPK01. The sequence goes on along the minus strand of CAYVWC010000019.1, from coordinate 8,825 downwards.
AGCAGAAAAAATCACAAAAATTGTTAAAAACATATTATTTGTATCAATTCCTATAACACTTAGTGCAATAATGTCTACATTAAACAAAAATATTGACTCAATAACAGTAGTAAGAGGACTAAAAAAATTTTTATCAGAAAGTGAAGCAAAAGTACAATATGGAATTTTAAGTGGAAAAGTAGATACTCTAATAACATTACCACTGTCATTTAATATTGCATTTGCTACAGCACTTGTACCAACAATTTCAGCAGCAATAGCGAAAAAAGAAGTAGAATCTGCTTCAAGGAGAATATCATTTTCACTATTAGTTACAATGATAATAGGTCTGCCATGTACATTTGGTATGATTGTTTTTGCACAGCCAATAATTGACTTATTATTTCCAAATGCAACGAGTGGAGCATTACTTTTGCAGATTAGTGCTGTTACTATAATATTTTCAGTACTTGCACAGACTACTAATGGAGCATTACAAGGACTAGGAAAGATAATGGTTCCTGCAATTTCATCTTTTATAGGATTAGTAGTAAAATTAATACTAAATATAATACTAATCCAAATACCAGAAATAGGTGTAAATGGTGCAGCAATAGCTTCGATAGTAAACAATATAATAGTATTTGCAATAAGTTATTACATTTTAAAGAAAACAATTAAATTAGAAATAAAATCAGTTAAATATGTAATAAAACCAATATTGGCAACCCTTATAATGTGTATATGTTCATATTCTTTATATATAATACTATTAAATCTAACAATTCCTACAAAACTTGTAACAGTAATTGCGCTTATCTTTGCAGTATTAATTTACTTTTTAAGTATTATAATATTAAAAATATTTACGAAAGAAGAAATATATATGATACCTTATGGAACAAAAATATATAAAATACTTGAAAAGCTTGGTATATATAGTGAAAAGCAAAAAACGTAAAGTAAACCTATAAGACAAAAACATTTAAAACCAACTTGTCTGTAAGGAAAACACAAAAAAAGAAATAAAAAAAAGAAGGATTTTATAGAAATTTGACGAATAATACATAATGTAGGTGGTTATAATCTACATAAATGAAAACTAATAGGAGGTAATGTAAATGAACAAATCTGATTTAATCGCAGCTATAGCTGCTAAGACAGGTACAACTAAAAAAAGTGCAGAAGCTTCTTTAAATGCAATGACAGAAGTAATTACTGATGCGTTAGTAAAAGGAGAAAAAGTACAATTAGTTGGATTCGGATCTTTTGAAGTTAGAAAAAGAGCAGCTAGAAAAGGAAGAAATCCACAAACTAAAGAAGAAATCAAAATACCTGCATCAAAAGCTCCAGTATTCAAAGCTGGAAAAGCATTAAAAGAATTAGTAAATAATTAATTATATATAATTAGTTAGATATATAAAATAACCTTCTTGAATATAAACTCAAGAAGGTTATTTTTTGCTCTTAGTGGACCTCTGTAAAATAAATATCATTTTTCTTATATTCTTCGGGCTTTAAACCAATTCTTTCCTTCATATAATCTAAAATAAATATAAAAGCAAGTGTAAATAAGCAACCAAGTATAACTAGTGCAAAAGAAGTAGTCATATGATTTAATAAGAAAGATGAAAACCAGTATACAATAGTTGTAAAACTACTTTCTATAAGAGTACAAGCAGAATATATTTTAGAGGACATAGTGGGAGAAGAAAAACTATTTAAGTATCGTTTTTGCAAAGTAAAATAAGGTCCTCTTATAATATTCCAAATTATATAAACACATATTACAATAACAAATAAAATTGAATAGCTATTAATGATTATTGCAGAAAGTCCAGCAATAATCATACAAATAGAAAAAGTCAAAGAGAAATATGAAAGTACTTTATTTCTAAATCTAGTATGGAAAAAATTTTGACTTTTTGATGAAATTCCCGCAACAATAGTAAGGAAAAAACTAATAATTCCAAAATATTCCTCTTTTACACCGATTTCTACAAGAAGGCTGTTAGACATTGTGTTACGAAGTATTAAGATAGAATAAAACAATCCAGAAAATAGTAAAAGAGCTTTTAATCTATTAGATTTTGTAATATTTCTGAAAGCTATTCTTAAATCTGATAGATATACCTTTAAATTTCCACTATTACGTGCTCTTAATTTTGAACTTGTGTTTCCACAAGAAATAAATTTATAAGATAATATAATAGATATTATAGTAAATGCAAAACATATAATAATTGGTAAATAATTATTAAAAACAAATAAAAATCCACAACAAATAGCAGTAGTAGCATCAAGAAAATAATATAAAGAAGAACCTTTAGAATCTAAGTTAGAAAACACTGTACGTGAGTGTTCTCTATAAGAAACGCTTTCATTAAGAAGTGCAGATTCACAAAGAGTTTTTATCGAAAATCCAACAGCCAAGAAAAAGTTACATAATATCAATGAATAAAGACCACTACCTAAAATTAAAACTAGAATAGCAAGAGAAACAAACATGTTTCCAAGTATAAGTGCTTTTCTCTTACCTATAAATTCCACAGCATTAACACAAGGAATTTGAACTAATACCTTAAAAATGTAGTAAAAAGAATCTCCAAAAAGAATATTAGAAGTAGAAAGACCTTTTGCTTGAGTTAAAAACAAAAAGATAATAGAATAGTAAAATAATAAATCCCAAGAAAACATCTTATAAATAGGAAATAATCTTGAATTATATTGTTTTACCTTAATTTCCTTTTCATCAGTTTGTTCCATTGATTCCTCCATATCATTAGTAAAATATGTAATTATTATACAATAAAGACAATTGCTTGTAAATAAAGTTTGACAAAAATATATGCTATTTGATAAAATGTTATTGTAAATTTTAAGGAGAAAAAAATATGCTTATATATCCTAATCAATGCGTAAAAAATGTAAAAGATATAACAATAGATTTTTTAATAAAAAATCATATAAAAGCTCTTATTTTAGATGTAGACAATACACTTATAGACTTAGATAAAAAAATATTAGATGGAGCAAAAGAATGGTGCGAAAACCTAAAAGGTCAAGGTATTAAATTCTGCATATTATCAAATTCAAATAAAAAAGAAAAGATAGAAAAAGTTTCAAAAGAATTAAATATCCCATACATTAGTTTTGCAAAAAAACCATTAAAGAAAGGATTTTTACAAGCAAAGGAAAAACTAAATATAGAAGATCCAAAGCAAATAGCCGTAGTTGGAGATCAATTATTCACAGACATAATAGGAGCAAACAGAGTAAAGATGTATGCAATACTTACAGAACCAATAGATAAAAGGGATATGATTATCACAAAAATAAAAAGACCAATAGAAAATTTTATTTTGAAAAAATATCTAAAGAGGAAGCGGAGGAAAATAAAAATGTATATAAATAATATACATATATTATATTATGTTCTATTTTGCATACTGGGAATTATATCAGGACAAATTACAGCATGGTGTATAAAAAGAATGCCAGAACATAAAAAAGTCATATCTAAAGATATAAAAAAAGAATTTAAAACAAATTATCCATTAATGATAATAACTGCTATAATATACTTAGCACTACTAATACTATATGGAATAAAAAATGAATTTTTACAAAATATAGAATTAATAAAATATGCAATACTTGCACCTATGCTAATTATAGCTCTAGTTGTTGATTATAAATATCAAATAATTCCAAATAGACTAAATTTAACAATATTTGAAGTAGGATTGATATTTGCTTTTTTATCTGGACTATATAGTATGAATCTTATGACTAATGCACTGTTAGGTATGCTTATTGGAGGAGGAATATTTTTAATAATAACTCTAATTGGGGGACTTGTTGCTGGAAAAGAAGCAATGGGATTCGGAGATGTAAAATTTATGGGAGCACTAGGATTATATTTTGGAACAACAAACATAATAACCATAACACTTATGGCATTTCTATTTGCAGCAGTTATAAGTATCTTTCTACTTGTAACAAAAATAAAAAAGACAGGGGAATACATACCATTTGGACCTTTTATAGTAATTGCAAGCTTTATAAGCATTTTAGTGCCATTTAATTATATATTTATAGCTTTAGCAAAGATTTTTACACTTGGGATGTACTAATCTAAAAGGGGGGCTAATATTGAACGAAAGGTTAAGGTGGATAAGAAATAATCTAAAATCACAAAATATACAAGGGATGATTATTTCAAATCCTATAAATATAAAATATTTAACAAACATTGAGGCAGAAGGAATACTACTGCTAACATTAAGAGAAAATATCTATATAACAGATGATAGATATATTGAATATGTTAAGAGAACATTAACTATTGATGACGAAATAATAGTAACAAATTCAAGAGATTTAAGTTTAGAAGATTATGAAAATTACTTTATGTTTTGTGAAAATGTAGGTTTTGAAGAAAATTATGTAACCTATGCAAAATATAAAGAATTTATGCACAAATATAAAATAAATGCTTTAGTAGAAACAGAAGGCATTATAGAAAAGCAAAGGCAAATAAAAGATGAAGAAGAAATAATAAATATAAAAAAAGCATGTGAAATCACAGACAATTGTTTCAAACACCTCTTAGGCTATATAAAAAAAGGGATGACAGAAAAAGAAATAGCAGATGAAATAGAACGATTTTTTAAAGCCAATGGAGCATCTGGAGTTAGTTTTGATACTATTGTTGCCTCAGGGAAAAACACATCAATACCACATGCAGTACCAACAGACAAGAAAATAGAATCAGGAGATGTTATAACAATAGACATGGGTTGCAAATATAAAGGATATTGTTCTGACATGACAAGAACTATATTTGTTGACTTTGTACAAGATTACATGAAAAGAATATATGGTCTAGTACTAAAAAATCAAACAATTGCAATATCAAAAATGGCAGAAGGAGAAGCAATAAAAACAATATCTAAAATTGTAGAATGCAATTTTAAAATGCACGACTATGAACTGGTCCATGCACTTCGGACATGGTGTTGGACTCGAAATACATGAAGGACCACTAATATATTCGAGAAACGAAAAAATCTTAAAAAAAGGAATGATAATTACTAGCGAACCTGGAATATATCTTCCAGGTAACTTTGGAGTTAGAATTGAAGATACAGTACTAATAACCGAAGAAGGAGCAGAAGTACTTACAAAATCCCCTAAAGACTACTGTATAATAAGCTAGAAGTTGGAATATATGTGTCATCAGGAGGATAAACGTAGACATCAGTCGGTTTAGATATTCCTTCAATGTGACTAATATCTATAATGGGTATATCTCCGTGATAATACCCTTTTTTTATTTCACCAACAATATTTACCCAAGAACCGTCTTCAAATTGACTAGAATCATCACTGCGACATAAAAAGCCAACAACTAAAGTTTGAAAGTCAGAACTAATAACCATATCCCTTGCAAGAACAAATTCATTATCTTGAAAATCATAAATTCTATAAACATAACCAGAAAAACTAATTTTTTGACCAACATAATTATCTAAATTTTCATGAACAGCTTTTAATATATTAGTGTAGTTACTTGAAGTAATATTGTATACATCGTCTGAATGACTTTCTATATTAAGATTAGCAAAAAAATTTCTATATATATAAACAGCAGCAGTAATTACAATAACAAAAATAATCAAAAATAAAAACAATTTGAAAATTTTACCAGAACTAATTTTTATATTATAAACAAACATATAAGCCTCCAATAAACATCTATAGTAAATAATTAAATTAAAATCAAAAACTCTTTTACAAAATATTATGTGGGAATAATAGAAAATAGAACACAATAAAAAGAAATTAAAACTTTTATGAAAAAAATGTTGCATTTTAAGATAAAAAGTGATAAGATAAATACATATTATTTAAGAGTAGATTAAAAAAAAACCCTTTTTGAAGGGGGATTAGTTTTAATCTATTTTTTTTGTTTTATTTTTTGGAAAGGAAGAAATCATGAGTAAAAAGTACGTATTTGTAACAGGTGGAGTAGTTTCAGGACTTGGAAAAGGAATAACTGCAGCATCAATTCGGAAGATTATTAAAAAACAGAGGATATAAAGTAACAAATCAAAAATTTGATCCATATATAAACGTAGATCCAGGTACAATGAGTCCTTACGAACATGGGGAAGTATTTGTTACAGATGACGGTGCAGAAACCGATCTTGACTTAGGACACTATGAAAGATTTACAGATGAAAGTTTAACTAAGAATTCAAGTGTAACATCTGGTAAAATATATCAAAGCGTAATAGAAAAAGAAAGAAGAGGAGATTACTTAGGAAAAACTGTACAAGTAATACCTCATATTACAAACGAAATAAAAGAAAAAATATATAGTTTTGAAGACACAGACGTAGATATCGTAATAACTGAACTTGGAGGAACAGTAGGAGATATGGAAGGACTAGCCTTTATCGAAGCAATACGTCAAATAGGGCTAGAGCAAAAAAGAGAAGATGTAATATATATACATGTTACATTACTTCCATATATATATGGCTCAAATGAGTTAAAATCAAAGCCTACACAACACTCAGTAAAAGAATTGCAATCATTTGGAATAAAACCAGATATATTAGTATGTAGAAGTGAACAAGAGATGACAGATGAAATGAAAAAGAAAATTGCTCTATTCTGTAATGTAAGAAAAGAATGTGTAATTCAAAACCTAACAGCGGACAATCTATATGCAGTACCACTGATGTTAGAAAAAGAAGGACTAGCAGAAGCTATATGTACACACCTTAACCTAGACAAAAAAACTCCTCACAATGAAAAATGGGAAAAAATGATACAAGATATTAGAAATATTGGAAAAGAAACTGTAAAAATTGCAATAGTTGGAAAGTATGTTAGATTAGAAGATTCATATTTGTCAGTTGCAGAAAGCCTAAGACATGGTGGTTATGCTAACAATGTAAATGTAGATATAAAATACATTGATTCGGAAACAATAACAGAAGAAAATGTACATGATAAACTAAAAGATGTACAAGGAATAGTTGTACCAGGAGGGTTTGGAAATAGAGGAATACAAGGAAAAATAAATGCTATAAAGTATGTAAGAGAAAACAATATTCCTTTCCTCGGAATATGTCTTGGGATGCAAATGGCAGTAATAGAATTTGTTCGTAATGTTTGTAATCTCGAAGATGTTGATTCAGAGGAATTTAGCCCAAACTGCAAAAATCCAGTTATACATATAATGGACACTCAAAAAAATGTAGATAAAAAAGGTGGAACTATGCGATTAGGAGCATATCCTTGTGTACTAAAAGATGAAAGCCTTGCTAAAAAGTTATATAATCAAAAAGAAATATCAGAAAGACATAGACACAGATACGAATTTAATAATGAATACAGAAAAATAGTAGAAGAGAAAGGACTAAAAATTTCCGGAACTTCTCCAGACGGACTGCTTGTAGAAATTGTAGAATATACAAAACATCCATATTTTATTGCAGGACAATTTCATCCAGAGTTTAAGTCAAGACCAGATAGACCACAACCATTATTTGCAGGACTTGTAAAAGCAGCAAAAGAATTAATATAAAAAATGAATATAATGAAAAAGTAAGCATATATAATATGGTTACTTTTTTTGTGCATAATCTTAAAAATTTTTTAAATACCTATTGACAATTTAAAGAAAAAGGTATAAATTATATTAGCAGTCGAAAATAACGAGTGCTAATAAGGAGGTAGATGTAAAATGATAAAACCATTATGTGACAAGATTTTAATCAAAATGTGTGAAAGTGAAGACAAAACCAAAAGTGGTATTATCTTATCAGCAAATTCTAAAGAAAAACCACAAATAGCAGAAGTAATAGCAGTAGGACCTGGTGGGAAAGTAGACGGAGAAGAAGTAGAAATGTATGTAAAAGAAAAAGACAAAGTTATTGTAAGTAAATATGCAGGGACAGAAATAAAATATGAAGGAGAAGACTACTTAATAGTTAAACAATCTGATGTTCTTGCAATTGTAGATTAATTAATACTTGCCATTTGACATTGCTATCCTACAAAAGGAAATCCTTAGTATATAGTAAGTACGCTTATGATAGTTCTTTTTTGGATGACTAGTCAAATAACAATTCTTAATTAATTATAATATAAAAAATTTGAAAGGAATGTGATAAATATGGCAAAGACAATTCTTTATGGAGAAGATGCTAGAAAAAAATTGTTAGAAGGTGTTAATAAATTAGCAGATACTGTAAAAGTAACACTTGGACCAAAAGGAAGAAATGTAGTACTAGATAAAAGTTTTGGTGCTCCACTTATAACAAATGACGGAGTAACAATAGCAAAAGATATTGAATTAGATGATCCTTATGAAAATATGGGTGCAAGATTAGTAAAAGAAGTTTCTACAAAGACAAATGATATAGCAGGAGACGGAACAACAACAGCAACTGTTTTAGCACAAAAAATGATAAAAGAAGGTGTAAAAAATGTTGCTGCTGGAGGAGATCCAATGGCCATAAAAAGAGGAATGGATAAGGCAGTAGATGCAGCAGTATCTGCATTAAAAGAGATAAGTTCACCAATAAAAGGAAAAGAAGATATTGCAAGAGTAGCAAGCATATCTGCAAACAATTTAGAAATAGGAGAACTTATAGCAGATGCTATGGAAAAAGTATCTAAAGACGGAGTAATTACCCTAGAAGAAAGTAAAACTTCAGAAACTAAAGTTGATGTAGTTGAAGGAATGCAATTTGATAAAGGTTATGTATCTCCATATATGGTAACAGATACAGAAAAAATGGAAGCAATATTAGATAATCCATATA
>CAYVWC010000018.1:0-17229 GCA_964455415.1 uncultured Clostridium sp. | reverse complement strand
TGTCATCAATTAACAAAGTAAATGCAATTATGAGAATTACATTTTATAGTATTGATTGTAAATCAATACATATTTATTAATTTCTGAGAAATAATATTATTGTTTCTTTTTTGAAACACTGCTCTAAATGGAGGAAATAATTATGAAATTAATTGATAATTTGATAAATTTATTAAAATTTAAAGAGAGCAATGATTATAATTTTGTTCTACCAGATGCAAATGCCTCTCAAGATATTCAAACTACAAATAATTCATCTGAACTTGAGCCTCTAGAAAATATCACTGAAAATGTATATACATCAATCGATGTTAATTTAGAATATGTTAAGGTAAAGTATAATGTTTTAATAAATAGCGACATAAAACTTAGAAACTTTTTTATAAATGCAAAAGGAAAACAATATAGTGCTTTTCTTCTTTATATTGACGGTATGATTGATTCTGAATCAATTAATAAATTTGTAATAGAACCACTTATGTTAAAAAACATTTCTAATACAAGTACTTCTGAACAAAATATTGTAAATACTGCTGTAACAAACAATGCAGTTGTGAGAAGAGTAAAAAAGTTTAATCTTATAGACTACATTTCTGAGTGTCTTGTTCCAGAAAATGATGTTTCAACTTCTCAAAAATTTGATGATATATTTCAGAAAGTAAATGCTGGACTTTCTGCATTATTTATTGACACTATTGATACTGTTTTTTTAATAGATGCAAAAGGGTTTGAGACACGTAGCATAGCTCCTCCTAAAAATGAAATTGTAATTCGTGGACCACAAGAGGGATTTGTAGAGTCTATCCGTACTAATACTAGTCTTTTAAGACGATTTATTAATAACGAAAACTTTATTATCGAAGATATTAGTGTACGGTACTATTAGCAAAACTAAAATAGGATTATGTTATCTAAAAAACGTTGTAAATGATGATTTAGTTGCAGAAGTGAAATACAGAATAAATAATTTAGGTATTGACTATTTAACTTCCTCAGGTCAATTAGAACATCTAATCGAAGATAGTAACTATAGCCTTCCCCAAGTTATAGCTTCAGAAAGACCAGATAGGGTAGCTTCATATATATTAGAAGGTAGGATTGCAATATTAGTCAATCGGAACTCCTTATGCACTTGTTGTACCTGCTGTATTTATTGACTTTTTTGCTTCTCCTGAAGATAGAAATATAAAATATCAATTTTCCAATTTGCTAAAAGGAATTAGATTACTTGCATTATTTTTATCTATACTTCTTCCTGGATTTTATGTTGCAATTACAACATATCATCAAGAGCTTATACCAACGGAATTTCTATTTGCAATTATTGCTTCGAGAAGCAATGTACCTTTTCCTATTATTTTTGAAATTTTAATTATGGAAATTTCTTTAGAATTAATAAGAGAAGCAGGTGTCAGAGTTCCTTCGCCATTAGGTCAAACCATAAGTATTGTTCGGTGCTCTTATATTAGGAGAGGCTGCAGTTTCAGCAAACCTTGTAAGTCCTATTCTTGTAATTGTAGTTGCCATTACTGGTATAACTTCTTTTGCTGTTCCAGATTATTCTTTAAGCTTTCATATGCGTATAAGCAGATTTGCATATATTATTCTTGGTTATCTTGCTGGTTTTCTAGGAATAGCATTTGGTATAGTTTTGCATATAACAATACTTGCAAGTATAAATTCATTTGGTGTATCTTATTTAAGTCCATTTTCTCCAGAAAATACAGGTTCAAACTCTTCTACCTATTTTTTAACCCCTGAGTGGAAAAGAGAAAATAGAAGGGATTTTTTAAATACAAAAAGGAAGAAAAAGCAAGATCATATTAGTATGAAATGGAAACAATCGAAAGGAGTGTAATATTTAATGGAAGAAAGAAAACTTGGAACTATTCAGACTATTGCTATCATAGTTACAGCAATGATTTCACATATAATTTTAAATGTTCCAAACCACTTAATTAGTGAAACTGGTTCAGCAACAATATTAAATATTATCTATGTGTTTATAATTTTTCTTGTTTTCTTTTATATCATTTCTAAAGTTCTTAAATTGTTTCCAAGCAGTGATATAATAGATATTTGCGAATATGTAGCAGGAAAAACTATAAAGAATATTTTAGCTATCATGGTTTCTATTTACCTTTTAGTTATTTCAGCTTTTGTAATTAGAATCTTTGCTGAAAGTTTAGTACTTATTTCTTTTCCAAATATAGATATAGAACTAATTATTTTAGTCTTTATTGCTATTTCTGTTATACTTAATCTTTTTGGTTTTAAAGCTATTTCTAGGACAACAGTATTTATTTTACCTATTGTCCTGCTTTCTATGATAGTAATATTTGTATCTTCAATATCAGATTTTGTACCAGAAAGAGCCTTTCCCATATTAGGATATGGTGCTTATGAAACTTTCGTATCTGGACTACGGAAATATTTTTGCATTTAGTAGTTCCTTTATACTTTTACTAATTCCTCCTCTTATTGGAGATCGGAAAAAAATTAAAGAAAGTAGGCTTTATATCAATAATAATATATTTTGTATTTTTATTACTTGAAGTTTCTGCTTTACTTTTCTTAATTCCCTCTATGTCGGACTTAAATAATACGTTATCTATTTACGTATTAGCTAGAAAAGTAAGCATTGGAGATTTTGTACAAAGTATGGATGCAATTTTTCTATTAATATGGGTTATGTCAATCTTTAGCTATTTAGCTATTACATTACACTTTGCACTACATTCTTTAAAAAAAGTTATAAATATAAAACAAGAAAATGGTTTGATATACTGTCTAGCTGCCATATTATTTACAATATCTATGATTCCTAAAAATGTTACCAATACAGTTTTCTTTGAAAATAGTTTTTATAAATATGCTTCGATAATACTAATTTTCTTCATATGTTTTATTATTTTTATTCTTGCATATATAAAGAAAAGATACGAATTGAAGAAAGGAGAAAAGAAAATTGAAGAAATTCCTTAATATACTAATCATTATAATAATACTTGGCGCTTTTATGATAAATGGTTATAATTCTAAACAAAATATAAACGACATGGCATATGTTATCGCTATTCGGAATTGATATTCGGCACTGAAAGCAATTTAAAAGTTAGTTTTCAGATTGCAATTCCTTCTAAAAATAGTTCTGAAGGCAGTTCTTCTAGTTCTTCCGATTCTTCTGATACTGTAATTGATACAATCGAGTGTCCTTCTGTTGAAACTGGTATAAACCTTGCTAATCGGTTATATCAGTAAAGTTATAAATTTATCGCATTGTAAAGTTTTAGTTATTTCTGAAGAAGTCGCAAGTCTTGGAATATCGGATATTATTTATACTTTAATAAATCATGTGGAACTTAGACCTGACTGTAATGTTATTATCTCTCGTTCTACAGCTTATGACTTTCTTTCTGAATCTAAATCTGAATTAGAAAGTATAACTGCAAAATATTATGAGATAATTGCAACTTCTAGTCGTACAACTGGATATACAGCAGATATTACAATTTCTGATATGTTTAACAGGCTCATGGATACTTATGGAGAACCAACAGCAATTCTTCGGTTCTACCACGTCTCCTACAGACTTAAGTAAGGAGGCTTCACCTGATACTGATACTATAGCTGGTGAAACAACTTCAAATAGTGATAATAGCTCTAAATCTTCAACAAACATAGATGTAGTAGGACTAGCCGTTTTCAAAGGAGATGTACTTGTTCGGAGAATTAACTGCTATTGAAACTATATGTCACTTGATTGTCACAAATGATTTAGAAGAGTGCTATATTTCAATACCAAGTCCATTTGCTGAAGATAGTTCTATAGATTTATATGTGACATTAGATGAAAACACAAAAAATAACGTAGAAATTATAAATCGGAGCTCCATATGTTACAACAAATATAAAATTAAATTCTAGGATACTATCTGCTAATAAAAGTTCTAATTATTTTGATGAAAATAATTTAGAATTAATTGAAGCTTATGCTACTTCTTATATAACAAGTAGAATAGAAGATTACTTTTACAAAACATCAAAAGAGTATAATTCTGATATAGCTATGCTTGGAAGATATGCAGTAAAATATTTTTCTACATGGGACGACTGGATAAAATATGACTGGTTGAATAATTATGAAAACGCATTTTTTAACGTAAATGTAGATATAAATGTCATTTCTAGCTATCTGATTTCTTAATTTTTTAGTATAAATGGGGGTTTTATGTTATTTGTTATTATAATTTTAAGTATATATTCTTTTTTGAGAACAATTGGGTATGCAATTTATGAGTATAAAGACAATTCAAATAAATTTGCAGGAATAATCTGTGGAATTTTATCAGTTGTAGCTTTAATTGCTCCAATTACTATCACACTTATAAGATAGACTTTTAAAACAAAAAAGTAGATATTCAAAAGGAATATCTACTTTTTTGTTTACTATATTTTTTAAGAAATTTCTACTGCTTTTATGTTTTTTTCATCGTCCAATTCAAAATATATTGAAAACTTTATAACTCCATAACCATTTTTTGTTTTACTTGTAAAATTAAATGAATATCTACCGTTTATCTAATTGTTCATATATTTCTCCCCAATTATACTCTTTTGTAATTATATCATCTACTACTTCGCTTATACTTTCAGTTATTTCGAATTTTTCTCTGCTATCCCTATCTATAACTTCTATATAGTCTGTAGAATAATCATATTTATAGTCATTTGTATCAATTATACTAATTGATAATTTATTTTCTGTAAATTCGTTTATTGATATAGATACATTATCTTTTGAGCTATAAAAGTATCTTAAAGAGTCTTCTGATATTTCTATATCGCTTTCCTCTTTTATAATTTCAATTTTTCCAACATCAGCAAGCCCTCCTGGCATTGTTTCATAAAACCAACCACTAAAATAAATTAGTATTTCTTGTCCTTTTTTAAAAGTTGTATTTTCAGTATTATCATATCCCACATAGTACACTGCATCATTATTGTCTGGACTAACTATCCAAAGGCGTGTGTCACTTACTTCTATTATTACCGCTCTCATTGTTGTACTCATGTTATCTGTCTTTTCTATTCCTAAACTTTGAGTAATTATTAAAAAAAGTAATATTAACGCACATATAAGTATAGTAATTGCTAAAACAATACAAATTGTCTTTGTATTAACATTTTTATTCATTATTCTTCCCCTATATCATTAACTTTTATTTTCTTCTTAAAAAATCTCGCAGAAGCGAGATTTTTTAAGTTTATTCTTTTTTTGTGTCTCTGTGTATATCATAAATAATCGCATCTTCGTTATTGAATAAGAAGCTAGCATCTGTTGAGTCTGTTTGAATTGGATCAACTTCTTCATTATCATCAAAAGAATCAAAGTCTATTTTCTTTGGATCAAATCCGTGTTTTTTCTTTGAAGTTTTAACACTACCTTCATTCATAATACCTGTTTGATATTTTGCAAAATCAAAGCTTTTTGATTTATGAGGTTCTTTATATTTTGATGCCATAAAGTCTAGTTTTGCAACTCCTGTAAATGGTTTTCCTTTATCATCTTTATACTTAAATGCACACCACTTAAATGTAAGCTGATTTTGAAGTTTAGCAGGTTCGAACCAATTCTTATATGACCATTTAACACCTTTGAAGTCTCCATATGAAACATCTTTTACACTTGATTCTCCTGTTAAGAATTGTTTTCCTTTTCCTTCTGCTTTCATACTCATATCTTGAGAGTATACCCACATTCTTCTAGCTCCAAATTCATCTACCCAGAATTGTAGCTCTTCTGGTGCAATATTTCCAACTACTATCTTAGATGTACAATTTGTCACAATTGCTCTACGTGATGTTTGTGTAACATCTAGTTGTTCTAAGTTTTGTGTTGTAATTATTGTACCAACCTTATATTTTCTATATAATGTAACAAGTCCAAGTGTTGCATCACATAAAAAGTCTGGGAATTCATCTATATATAACAAATGTGGTATTCTTGAATTTTCATTTCCAGGTCTTTTCAATACTGAACGTTGCATTGAAAGTAAGAAGAATAGTCCAAAAGCTTTTTGAAGTACCGCCCCCAAATCTCCTCTTCTTGTACAAACAATTGTTATTTCTCCGTTTTCAAGCATTGAATCAAAGTTGATATTATTTGACCTATTACATAATATATTTTTCAAACCTTGAATTCTAAGTAATGTGTCTAACTGTGTTATTGCTGTATGAACATATTTTTCTGTTTCATTTCTCATTAATGAATCTTTGTAAAAATATTTTTTAAAGTATCCAATTTGTAGTTTTAATTTCTTTGAAAGTTCTTCATCTTCTTCCACTTTTTTACACATATCTTCTGCCAAATCGAAATTATTTAACATATCAAGCATGTCTTCAATATTTGGTAATAATCCATTATTTAGTCTTGGATACATTTCAGCAAGAAGTATTGTCATGTTTTCAACAGCTTGTGCAGCTGAATTTTGGAAAAACACTTCATCTTCTGGCGATTTTGTAGTTGAATATGTTGTTGCAAGTATTGAAGAAATTACTGATGCAATTTCACTTGGTTCTCCATATGAAAATGGATTTATTCCTATAGAATTTGAATCATTTGGATCCACGATATTTACATCTAGTCCGAAATTTTTTACTACTTCTATCATCCTATTTGTTGACTCATAGTCTGGTGACATAAGTGTTATTCCTAAGTCTTTATATGTTATTTTTGTTCCTTCATTATATATCATTTTACTTAGATATGCTTTATATAATTTTTCTTTTCCTGGTATTGGTTCTAGCATATCTAAACTAAAGTGTTCATTTATATACTCATTTGTATATGGGCAATTCAATGTTGCAAGCCCTGTTTTTAAAGCAGTAAATCCCATTTCTTTTGCAGCTTCTCTAAAGAAATACTTTTTCTCTATATCACGTGCCATCATAGGCTCTAATACTAGAGAAGTTTTTCCCATTCCAGAAGATCCACTTATAAGCATTGGTTCAGCTCTTCTGTTATCATATATTTTTACTGTCTTACCAGTTTCTTTATCAATAGATATTACATTTTCAAAACTATATGCTCCACTCTTTCCTGTCTTCTTTGATAAATCAATTCCTTTGTAGTCCCAAATAGATTCTTGTAGTAACCTTGAATCTGCAACTCCTGCATAGCACCACCAGAATATTGAGAAAAATGTTGTAAGTGGGATATAAACTGCGACTGCCTGAAAGGCAGGTTTTATAACTTCTGTAAATTCAGTAACTATTTCAATATAATTTGGCACAGAGAATAAAAGTAACCATGCTCCTGCATTTATCCATTGTGTTACCATAGAAATAGCAATTATATAAATAGCTATTGCATACGCATATACAATCATTAACTTAAATTTTCCTGATTCCGCATATTTAGAACAGCCTGAAAATAAAAATGCACATACTGGACAAGCAAGCGCTAATGTATATGTTATAGGTCCCCAATATGCCACTGATATACCTGTAAACATCATAAATAGCATTTCTACAATCCTATCTATAGCTATATACACAGTTGCTAATGTGAATATATATGTAAAAAACGTATTTCTATCAGTTTTTAATATCTTTAGTAATTTATCGAGATATTTCAAGATCCCCACCACTTTCTATTTTTATAAATTACATTTACCTTCTAATTTCACATATATATTATGACATAATTCTAGCAAAAAAGCAAGCCCTTTTTGAACTGAACTCAAAAGTTCTAAGATTTTTGAGCAGTCCACTTGAGCTTACTTTTTTATTAGTCTAATAATTTAAGTTCTACATCTTCTACTTTATATTTATTTGTTTTTTCATCTAGTTTAAACTCTAATAAAGTTTTTGTAAGATTTTCCTTGATTTGTCTTAAATCAGTTGTGAAATATAATTTAATTTTATCAATTTCTAACTCATTTGTTACAATCTCCTTAAAAGACTCTGCTGCATGTCTTTCATCTTCACATACTAGTATCAATTGAGGAAGCGTACTAAAACCTGAATCCATAGTAACAAAATTATCATAAAAATCTTTGTACATTTTCATCTTATCAACAAGCTTCTTTTGCCACTCTTCTTCTCTTCTTATAACTTCAAATAAGAATACAATTGATTTTGAACTTTTTGTAAGCTTTACAGCTCCACCTGTTGATTTAAAAGTCTTACCAAGTGTCTTAGCAAACAATGTTGGTTTAACTATATATTCGTCAAAAGCTTCTACTTTTCTTAAATATGCAATTATTATTTGATTTCCTGCAAGTCTCTTTTTAATCATTGCAACTGGTTTTGTGTTATCTGATTGTTGCCATTTGCATTCTATTCCTCTTGAGGTAAGAAGATATTTTCCCATTTTTTCTAGACAATATATCCTATAAATTCCTTTTCCGTCTTCTGATGTAAAATAATATCTAGTTAATATCTTTGACCTTACAAGTTGTTCTAACTTATTATTTAATTTATCTTGTGATTTATATTCAATTCCTTTATAATCTAATAATTGACACAATTGCCTTGATGTTATAAATTCAAATTCATTTACAAGTTCAAGGATAGCAAAATGTAAGTCATTGATATGTCCTAAATTTATTTTATGTACTATTTGATTCATGGAAACATATCCGTCTTTTCCGTCAAAAGTTTTTATTTCTCCTTTTCTTAGTGCAAATGGTGATTTGTCTGCTTCTATTTGATTATCTTCAACCATACTTATCTCCTCCTTTTATTCATATATTAACAGTTTAACTTTTTTCTTTTCTGGAACGATTTTTTTTATATATACATTAACATTTTGTCCATAAGATATGTTTTCTTTATATTCTGCAAGCCCTACCAGATTTGGTTTTAATTCAATAAATATACCATTTTTGGATTTTTCCGTTTCTCTTGCAATACCTTTTACAATAGTTCCCTGTTCAAATTCTTTTATATTTTCCTCCCATGTGCCAAGTAATTCTTTATATGTAAATGATATTCTGTTTTTTTCCTTATCTATATCTTTTATCATTACATCTATATCTTGTCCTATTTCAAACCTTTCATATGGTGATTTTATTCTTGAGACAGATATATCTTCTATGTACAAAAGTCCACTTATTCCATTTTCTATTTCTATAAATGCTCCATATGGTTTTATCCTTTTTACTTTTCCTTTTACAATCATTCCTTTACTTAAATTACTATCAGATATATTAAATTTTTGATATTCCATTATATATCTCCTTTTTCTTTTGTACAAATATATTATACTACACATTATTATAATTTTGCAAACTTTTTACTTCTTCTTTGCTTAAATATCTCCACTCTCCTAATTTTAATGATTTTACTGAGATATTTCCTATCTTGCTTCTATGTAGTGCTTTTACTTTCTTCCCTACTGCCTCACACATTTTTCTGACTTCTCTATTTTTTCCTTCATGTATTGTAATTTCTACTCTTGAAATATTTCTTTTTTCATCAATTTTTAAAATCTTAACAATTGCTGGCTTACTAATGTAGTTATCTATTTCTACTCCTTGCCTAAGTTTTTCTACTTCCTTCTCTGATATTTTTCCGTATAAGAGTTGCAGTGTATGTTTTTGTTATTTCATGTTTTGGATGAGTTACTTTATATACAAAATCTCCGATCATCAGTTAGTATCAATGCTCCAGATGTATACATATCTAATCTTCCAACAGGCACTAGTCTTTTATCTATTTTTATTAAATCTAAAACAGTATCCCTTCTAAATTGATCCTTGACAGTAGTCACATATCCAATTGGTTTATTTAATAATATATATGTATAATCTCCTTCTTTTTTCTTAATTTCTCTATCTTTAAAATAAACTATATCTTTTTCTGGATTTATTTTTGTCCCTAGTGTTGTGACTACTTCGCCATTTACTTTTATTAATCCACTTTTTATATATTCCTCACATTTTCTTCTTGAAGCTATACCAGATGATGATAGGTATTTTTGTAGCCTTATTTCTTCCATATGCTATTTAACCCCTTTTCTCTAAAATATCTATTACTTCTTTAAAATAGTCTGGTAATGGTGCTTCTATAATCATTTTCTTCTTTGTTATTGGGTGGATAAATTCAATGCTTTTAGCATGTAACATTTGTCCTTGAACATTAAAAGGATTTTTTCCATTTGAATATGTCATATCTCCGAACTACAGGATAACCAATCTCTGCCATGTGAACTCTTATCTGATGTGTTCTTCCTGTATCAATTTTTATTTCAAGTAAGGTATAATCTTTATATCTTTTTATAACTTTAAAATGTGTTATAGCTTCTTTTCCGCTTCTTGGTTACAGCCATTTTCTTCCTATCTTTTTCTGATCTTCCAATTGGCATATCTATTGTCGCTTCATTTTCTTTTATATTTCCTCTTACTAAAGCTATATATGTTTTGTTAACAGTTCTATTTTTTATTTGATTACTTATATCAATATGTGATTTATCGTTTTTGGCAACAATTAAAACTCCACTTGTATCTTTGTCCAACCTATGTACAATTCCGAGGTCTAATTTCTCCGCCAATTCCAGATAAACTATCTTTACAGATATTCATTATTGCATTTACTAACGTTCCATTTGGATTACCATTTGCTGGGTGTACCACCATTCCTTTAGGCTTGTTTACAACTACTATATCTTTATCCTCATACAGTATATTAATTGGAATATCTTGTGCTTCAAGCTCAATCTCTTTTGCTTCAGGTTTGTTTACATAAACTCTATCTCCGTATATTCATTTTGTATGACGATTTTACTTTTTTTCCATTTACTAATATATTTTCTTCGTCTATTAATCTTTGTGCAGTAGCTCTAGTTATTTCATTATCTAAAGCTACTATACATTTATCAATTCTTTCTCCTTTTAGATTTTCATCTATTATATATTCTTTACTATTCATCAGATACGTTTACGCTTAACCTTTCATATATTACAAAATAGTCATCTTCATATAACTTATTATAATTTTCATCTCTTGATAATAACATTGTTAATTTAGAATTTGCATATGACATTATATGTGTTATACCATATTTATCAAAAGCATCTTCGTAATATGTAGCTATCCCTGAAATGTTTAGGTAGTCGCTAAATATATTACATCCTTCATTAAATTCTGGAGAATATAAATCTGCACGAGAATCTATAAATACTGGAATTCCTCTAAATAGCAAATAACTTCCATAGTTGTAATCATTATATAATCTCATTGTTTCTAAATCTAAATTACCTTTTTCTACTTCTTCTAATATATAGTCTGCTGCAGCAACTGGATATGATGCGGAATTTATATAAGGATCATCTATTTTATCAATATATAGCATATATGAACATAGTACTATAAGCAATATAGTTACTATTTTCCCTTTCCATGTAACCGCTAGTTTTGTAAATTCCTTTATCCCCTCTTTATCGTATTTATCCACAAAGTCACACATTAAAGCAGTAAATGATATTCCTCCAATTGTTACAAGCATAGAAAATTGTCTTCTGCTCATAAAAGTCAAAAGTAATAACCCACCTATCATACATAAGTCTTTTATTGAGGCTTTTGTATCTGTAAAGACTAAAATTATGATAAGCATTACTATAACTGTCATTGCTCCCATATGATTTACAAGTGTTAATGGCAAATGCTCTGAAATACTTTGTGTTGTAGTACCAGACATTAACTTAAATAAATGTGTGTATGGTTCGTCTCCAAGTGGAGTTATAAGTCCCATTAGGAAGCAAAGAACAAAAATTAGGATAAGCCACTTAGCAGCATCTCTTCTTACTAGTTTTATTCTATATGGTTTTTCTTCTCTTTCATCTAGTCTTTTTTTCAATCTTACAAATTTTTCTTCTATTATAACTAGTTTTTCTTGTAGTTTTACTAATTTCTCTTCTTGATTATTTTTCTTAGATAAACTATTTATTTTGTACTTTAAATTATACAATCTAAATCTATAAATTAAGTGTGCATCTCTTAATTTTATCACATAATATTCTGCTATATATGGTAATAGTAGTATAAAGAAGAAATAGAACACTGCTGCATGTAAATTTGCAATTAACATTGCAATTAGCATTAGCCCTATTACATATCTTTTCTTTTTAGTGTCTAAGAAACACTCTACTAATAGTATTTCTACAACAAATAATATAAATGTTACTAGTTGTGCACGTGCAGCAATAAAGTCTTGCATTAAAAACATAACGCCTATTGTAATTATAAAAGCAAATAATGGTTTTTTATTCACTTTTACATTTGTTATATATAAAAGTAGTCCTAATATACAACTTAAAACTACTGTAGATATATATATACCTGTCATTCCTCCAACTGAATATATTAAGTATATGCACACATCATATAACCAATGTGGATATGTGTAATTTAAGTCAGACCAAGAAAAAGGATCTTTTCCGTCTATTCCATTTTCTATTACATGTTCACCTATACTTATTGTATAATATGTATCATTTTGTAGAATCTTAGGAGCAAGCACTGCTGAAAAAATAATTATACAAATAATTGCAAGTACATGAAATTTTGCTAGTGTTTTTTTCTCCATTTTAATTTTATTTCCTTTCTTCTCTTAGTATTATATAAATTATTATACATAAAATCATATAAAAGGACAAGGTAGTTTGCAAAAACTTGTCCTTTTTTTAATTACTTTTTTATGGCAATTAATGCTTTTATTTTTTTTCCTTCATCTGTATACATTTTTTCATGTTCTGTTTCTATATTATTGATAAATATATTTTCATTATGTAAGTCATATGTTTTTCTTACTACTTTAAAACTAGCTTCTTCAAAGTATTTCAAGCTGTCATTGAATAACCCGTCATCATCTGTCTTAAAATATATTTCTCCTTCTTCTTTTAAAAATTCTCTATATAACATTAATTGTTTTGTATGTGTTAATCTTTTCTTTTTATGTTTTGGTTTAGGCCATGGATTGCAAAAATTAATATATATTCTTTCTACCTCATCTTCTTTTGACATAAACAATAGTATTCTTTCTATATCGTGTCTTGTTAAGATAATATTTGTAGGTTCTAAGTTCTTTTCTTTGTATTCCTTTTCTATATTTCTTTTACTAAGTCCAAGCATTGCATCTACTAAATCAACTGCAATATAATTTATATTTTGATTAGTAGATGCGATTTTTGCTATAAATGATCCTTTTCCACAGCCAAGTTCCATATGAATTGGAGCTTTATTATTAAATTTTTCACTCCATTTTCCTTTTATTTCTTCTGGATTATCTATATAAAATTTGCAAGCTTCAAGCTCTGGTCTAGCCCACTTTTTATATCTTATTCGCATTATATTCTCCTTAAGTCATTATTTATGTTTAAATTTTAAAATAGTCCACACCTGATTCAAAAATCTTAATATCATATTCCCCTGGTACATTTTTCGTAACTCCTCTGTAGCATCTTTCTGCATGTCCCATTTTTCCTAAAACTCTTCCGTCTTTACTTGTTATTCCTTCGATTGCAAGAACTGATCCATTAGGGTTATAGTTTATATCATATGTTGCATTTCCTTCTAAATCTACATATTGAGTAGCAATTTGTCCATTATTAATTAATGTTTTTAATACTTCCTCATTTGCAACAAATTTTCCTTCTCCGTGTGATACTGGTACAATGAATTTATCTCCAATCTTTACCTTGTTAAACCAAGGAGATAGTTTTGACACAACTTTTGTTGTTACCATTTTAGATTGATGCCTAGCTATATCATTAAATGTAAGTGTTGGCATTTCGTCTGTCATGTCTATGATGTCTCCATAAGGCAATAGTCCTAATTTTACTAAAGCTTGAAATCCATTACATATTCCTAGCATTAAACCGTCTTTTTCATAAAGGTGCTTATGTATTAAATCTTTTAGAATTGGGTTTCTAAATACTGAAGCTATAAATTTACCAGAACCGTCTGGTTCGTCTCCTGCACTAAATCCTCCTGGTATCATTATTATTTGTGCTTCATTTATTGCTTTTGCAAATATATCTATAGAGTCTTCTATATCATTTGCTTTTAAATTTTTAAATATTTCCACATTTGTAACAGCTCCTGCGTCTTCAAAAGCCCTACTTGTGTCATATTCACAGTTTGTTCCTGGGAACACTGGAATAAATACTCTAGGTTTTGCAAATTTAGATTTTGCTACTATTGTACATGTTTTATTACTTATAATGTTTTCACATTTTTTATCTATTTCTTTTGCTTTTGTTGGAAATACTTTTTCAAGTGGTTCTTCCCATAATTTTATTAACTCATCAATATCTAATTGAACATCTTTTATTTCTATTTTTTCTTTATCCGTTGTTTTTCCTAATAATTCTAGCTTGCTATTATTTACATCTTCTTTTAATTCAATAATAAATGTTCCATACATTGGATTAAATACATCTATATCTTTTTCAAATGTAAATCCTATTTTATTTCCAATACACATTTTGGTTATTGTATCTGCTATTCCGCCGTTTTTAACTGTTGATACAGCTAATACTTTTTTATCTTTTATTAAGTCATGAATTATTTCGTAATTTTCTTTTAAATCTTCAAAATCTGGCAAGAAATCTTTATCTATTTTAGTTTTTAGTATTACAACTTTTGAATTCTTATTTTTAAACTCGCTTGATATTACAATATCTGTATCTACTGTTCCTACGCAGAAAGAGCAAAGTGTAGGTGGTACGTCTAATTCATTATATGAACCAGACATACTATCTTTACCTCCTATTGCTGCTATATTTAATTTTTCTTGCACATAATATGCTCCTAGTAAAGCTGCAAATGGTTTTCCCCACCTTGAAGAATCATTTTTCAATTTTTCAAAATACTCTTGTAATGTAAGCCAAGCATCTTTATAGTCTCCACCAATTGCTACATATTTTGTGATTGACTCTACAAGTGCATAAACCGCCCCATGAAATGGACTCCACATAGCAATTTCTGGATTGTATCCATATGTCATTATTGTTCCTGCATTTGTATATCCATTTAATGTAGGAATTTTTGCACACATTCCTTCTTGTGGAGAAAGTTGATATTTTCCACCAAATGGCATAAGTACAGTTCCAGCACCTATTGAGCTATCAAATCTTTCTACTAATCCTTTTTGAGAACAGCAATTTAAGTCTTGTATTGTATCTTTCCATGCTTTTTCTATATCTTCGCTTTTATTGTTAATTGTAAAATAGTTTTTTTGGTAATCAGGTTTTGTAACTGTTACATTGCTCTTTTTAACATCTCCATTTGTGTTTAAAAACTCTCTACTAATATCAACAATTAATTTCCCTCTCCAATACATTTTTACTCTTGGTTCTTCTACAACTTTTGCAACTACTGTTGTTTCTAAGTTTTCTTTTTCTGCGAATTTCATGAATTTTTCAGCATTTTCTTTTGCTACAACAACAGCCATCCTCTCTTGTGATTCTGAAATTGCAAGTTCTGTTCCGTCTAATCCTTCATATTTTTTTGGAACTTTGTCAAGGTCTATCTCTAGTCCGTCTGCAAGTTCTCCTATTGCAACAGAAACTCCACCTGCTCCAAAGTCATTACATTTATTTATACGGGTTGTTACTTCTGCATTTCTAAATAGTCTTTGTATTTTTCTTTCTTCTGGTGCATTTCCTTTTTGAACTTCTGCTCCACATGTCGTAAGTGATTTGCTATTATGTGCTTTTGAAGAACCTGTAGCTCCTCCACAGCCGTCTCTTCCTGTTCTTCCTCCGAGTAAAATTACTACATCTCCTGGAACTGGTCTTTCTCTTACAACATTTTTAGCAGGTGCTGCTCCAATTAAAGCTCCTATTTCCATTCTTTTTGCAACATATCCTTCATGATATATTTCAGCAACTTGCCCTGTTGCAAGACCTATCTGGTTTCCGTATGAACTATATCCTCTAGCCGCTTCGTTTGTGAGTTTTCTTTGTGGTAATTTATTTGGTAATGTTTCTGCAACTGTTTTTCTTGGATCTCCACACCCTGTTACACGCATTGCTTGATATACATACACTCTTCCTGAAAGGGGATCTCTTATAGCTCCTCCAAGACATGTTGCAGCACCTCCAAAAGGTTCTATTTCTGTTGGATGATTATGTGTTTCATTTTTAAACATTATTAAGTATTCTTCTTCTTTTCCGTCAACTAATATATTTGCCTTAATGCTACAAGCATTTATTTCTTCCGATTCGTCTAGATTTTTAAGTAGCCCTTTCTTTTTTAACTCTTTTACTGCAATTGTTGCTATATCCATTAAGCATACATCTTTGGCTTTTTTATTTTCATAAACATATTCTCTTGTTTTTTTATATTCCTCAAATATTTTTTCTAATAAATCCCATTTTATATCTATTACTTCTAGCTTAGTCATAAATGTAGTATGTCTACAGTGATCTGACCAGTATGTATCAATCATCTTCATTTCTGTCATACTAGGATCTCTTTTTTCCTCATCTCTAAAATATCTTTGGCAGAATTTTAAATCTTCTATATCCATTGCAAATCCATATTTTTCATAAAATTCTTTTACATTTTCATCTGTCATGCTTATAAAACCTTCTACGATTTTTACATCTTCAGGTTCTTGCATTTCATCTTTTAAAGTTTCTGGTTTTTCTAACAAACACTCTCTTGAATCAACTGGATTTATTAGATATGATTTTATCTTATTAACTTCACTTTCATTTAGATTTCCTTTTAGAACATAAATTTTTGCTGATTTAGAAACTAATTTTTCTCCTCCTGTTATAATTTGTAAACACTCAGATAATGAGTTTGCTCTTTGGTCAAATTGTCCTGGTAAATATTCTACTCCAAATATTACATCCTTTTCATCATTTTTATATTCTTCTTCATAACATATGTCTACTTGCGGTTCTGAAAATATTGTATTCTTTGCTTTTTCAAAAACTTCTTCGCTTATTCCTTCTACATCATATCTATTTAATATGATGACATCTTCTAATTTATCTATTTGCAAATTTTCTTTTAAGTCAGCAAGTACTCCTTTTGCTTCTACATCATAACCTGCTTTTTTTTGTACAAAAATTCTTTTTACCATAACAACCTCCACCAATTATTGTATACATAAATTAACATAGACATTATATCACATTTTTTTTAACAAGTATATAAAAAATTGTTTATTTTTCAGATTTATTTTTTGCAAAAAGACATAGAAAATCT
>CAYVWC010000017.1:0-17308 GCA_964455415.1 uncultured Clostridium sp. | reverse complement strand
AACGTCTCTCGCAAAGGAGCCAAAACAATTTTAAACCAAAATAAGGTGTTCTTATTGACAAATATCTTGTTTTAGTTTAAAATTGCTTTAGGAGGTAAAAGTTAGGATATTTTTATATAAAGAATTAAAAAAAACAAGGGTAGATAATTACAAAATAAACAATATGAAAAATTATCTGATATAATAAAAAAAGTCTAAAGAAAACTAAAAAATACCAAAGTAAAAAAGAAAAGGAGAAAAAACATGGGAAAAGTATTATTAACAATAATTGTATTTTTATTAGCAGCATTTGTAATATTTACAAAGGATATATCAAAAGGATTAAAAGTATTTTTAATAATATGCTTAGTAATATCAGAAGTACTTATAATTACTATGTTATAAAATAAGAAGGGAGAAAAACTAATGAGAAAATCATTAAAAATAGTACTCATTGTATTATCTATAGTTGTAGCTATAGTAATAATTGGTGTGACTCTATTCTTTGTTCTAGCAAAAGATAAAACCCCAATAACAGCAGATGATTTTAAAACAATAATGGAAGAAAAGGGTTATATAATCACAGATGCGACATATAAGTTTGCTTCATATGATGAATATATAAATCAAGTATATATAGCATCAAGTGATGACTATTCATATCAAATAGAATTTTATGTAATTCAAGATAGTGAATATGCAGAAATGTTTTACTCATCAAATAAACAAGTTTTTGAAAATTCAAAAACTTCAGGATATTCACAAAGTAGTATAAGCTTGAAAAACTACTCAAAATATACCCTATCGACAGGAGAAAAATACAAAGTATTATCAAGAGTTGAGAATACAGTGATATATGTCAATGCAGATGAAACATATAAGGATACTATAAAAGCTGTATTAAATGAGTTAGGATATTAATAAAATTAAATAAAATCTTAGCAAATGTAGGCAAAATATTGTTAAGATATCTGTAATAAAACAGATATCTTAACTTAAATCATATAACAAATACATTTGCTAATTTTAATATAAAACATATTGACTGGAAAAAATTCTAAATATTGTATATTGAAAAATCATTTGAAGTTTCCTAAAAAAATGGTTTTTCAATATACAATAAAATAAATAAAATAGGAGAATATAATGGGTAAAGATAAAACAAAAGGAATAATTGAAGCAATACTTTTTGCAAGCGGAAAAATAGTTACTTTAGAGGAACTTAGTATTAACTTAGAAATGGATAAAAAAGAAATATCTAATATTATAGAAGAAATGAAAGAAGAATATAAAAATGAAAAAAGAGGAATAGAAATCATAAACGTTAACAATGGATATACCATTTCAAGTAAAAAAGAATATCATGATTATATATATCAAATAATAGATAAAAGAGCAAAACCCAACCTATCACAGGCAGCATTAGAAGTACTTGCCATAATTGCATATAATCCTAAAATTACAAGAGCAGAAATAGAAAATATAAGAGGAGTTAGTTCAGATGCATCAATTTATAGATTGTTAGAACACAACCTAATAGAAGAGGCAGGAAAGCTAGATTTACCAGGTAAGCCTATGTCATATAAAGTAACAGAAGAATTTTTAAAAAAATTCGGACTTAATACTTTAGAAGAACTACCAGAACTCCCAAAATACAAAGTAGATGAAAACCAACAAATTGTAATAGATGATATTGTAATCGAAAACAAAGAAGAAGGAGAATAATATTGATAAAGAACTTAAAAGAAATGATGCTTACAAATGAAAAAATATTTTCGGAATATGCATGTAAATCAGAAAATGGAATAAAACTTAATGAAGAAAAAGAAGATATAAGACCAATATTCTTTAGAGATATAGATAAAATAATACACTCACAAGCATATACAAGATATATAGACAAAACACAAGTATACGCATTTATAGAAAATGACCATATAACACATAGAGTACTACATGTACAATTAGTTGCAAAAGAAGCCAGAACAATAGGAAGAGCATTAAGACTAAATGAAGATTTAATAGAAGCAATTGCACTTGGGCACGATGTTGGACACGCACCATTTGGACATGCTGGAGAGAAATTCTTAGATAATATAGCCAGAAAAGAAAACATTGGATACTTTTGTCATAATGCACAAAGTGTAAGGATGCTAAAAGACCTAGAGAATTTGAATATAACTGTACAAACTTTGGATCGGTATATTGGCACATAATGGAGAAATACTCTTAAACAAATACGAACCAGATAAAAATAAGAAAAAAGAAGATGTCTTAGAAGAAGTAGAAAGAGTATTTACAGAAGAAGGATATAGTAAAAAAATAAAGCCAATGACATTAGAAGCAAGCGTTGTAAGACTTTCAGATATTATTGCATATATAGGAAGAGATATAGAAGATGCAATAACAGTTGGAACAATAAAAAGAGATGAAATACCAAAAGACATTACAAAAATTTTAGGAAATACAAATGCACAAATAGTAAATACTCTAATAATGGACGTAATAGAAAATAGTATAGATAGACCATATCTTAAATTTTCAGAAAAAGTATTTGAAAGTTTAATAAAACTAAAAAAATGGAATTATGAATATATATATAACTCAAAAGAAGCAACAAAAAACTTAGACATCCTAGAACAAGCTTTTTACGACTTATTTTATTACTATTTAGAAAAATTAAATAATAGAAAATACATAGAAATATCGCCAAAAGACTTAGATAGTGATAAAAAACTGTTTAGCTTTGTAAACGGTAAATCAGAAGAATACAAAAAGAAAACAGATATAAGAAGAATAGTAATAGACTATATTTCAGGACAAACAGATAATTTCTTCTTGAAAGAGTGCAAGAAAAACCTGAAAAACTTTAAAATTTAGACAAAGTTGCAAAAAAAACATAAATATGCTAAAATACAAATGCTAAAAAATACTTAGTAAATAAACTAATAATTAACGAAAAAATATAAAGTTGTTATTTAACAATTTAGGAGAAAAATAAGTGGAATTTATAGAAATAATTATATTATTAATATTAATGATAATAGGACTGATTGCCTTTGCAGTAATGCAAATAAGAGCAGCAGGGATGAAAATAAAAGATTTCGTGGATTTTATACAAGCAAACCAAATACTAGATAATCTTTATGATGTATCCAAAAAATATGAGAAATTAAACAGAAATCAACAAGTTGTTTTTTTAATGGAAGCAGAAAAAGTATTTAGAGCTTTTGATAAAGTCCCAAACATGCTATGGGAAGATGAATACCAAAAATATTCAAAGATTTTAGACATTTATAGAAATATAAGAATAGCAAAATGGAATGAAGAGTAAACATAATATTAATCATGACATATAATAATAGTGAAATTTAAAGCACGGAGGTAAGACACTATGGAAGAAATAACCGCAATAGTTCTAGCAGCAGGAAAAGGAACTAGGATGAAAACTAACAAATCAAAAGTCGTACATAAAATATACGGAAAAGAATTAGTTACAAGAGTTGTAGAAACAGCATACAAAGCAGGAATAAAAGAGGTAATAACAGTAGTTGGACACAAAAAAGAACAAGTAGAAAAAGTACTAGGTGACAGCGTAAAATATGCTTATCAAGAAGAACTACTAGGAACAGGACACACAGCTATGCAAGCAATTCCATTTCTAAAAGGAAAAAAAGGAAAAGTCATAATACTTTATGGAGACGTTCCATTAATAAGACCAGAAACAATAAAAAAACTTATAGCTAAAAGTGTAATGGACAGAGAATATGCTACAATTTTAACTGCAATATATGATAATCCAACAGGATATGGAAGAGTTATAAGAGATATTGGAGGAAATGTAAAAGCAATTGTAGAGGAAAAAGATGCAACAGAAGAAGAAAAATATATAACAGAAATAAATGCAGGAGTATATTGTTTTGATATAGAAGAACTAATACTTGCACTAGAAAAATTAACTCCAGACAATGCACAAGGAGAATACTATTTAACTGACGTAATAAAAATCATGAACGACAAAGGATTAAAAACAGGAGCAATAATAGTAGAAGATAATACGGAAATTCTTGGAGTAAATGATAGAGCACAACTTGAAATGCTTACAAGAATATTAAAAATAAGAATAAACCAAGAGCATATGGAAAATGGAGTAACAATAGAAGACATGGAAAACACATATATCTATGACGATGTTGAAATAGGTATAGATACAGTGATACACCCAAATACCACAATTAAATCAGGAGTAGTAATTGGTGAAAACTGCGAAATAGGTCCAAATAGTTATATAAGAGAAGGATGTAGAATAGCAGACAATGTAAAAATAGGAAGTTTCGTAGAATTGAAAAAAGCAATAATAGGAGAAGGAACCAAAGTTCCACACCTATCATATATGGGAGACTGTGAAATAGGAAGTAAAACAAATATAGGCTGTGGAACAATAACATGCAACTATGACGGATTTAAGAAAAGTAAGACAATAATAGGAAATAACGCATTTGTTGGTTCAAATGTAAATTTCATAGCACCAGTCACAGTAGGAGATAATACTTTAATCGCAGCAGGATCAACAATAACAGATGATGTGCCAGAAGATGCACTAAGTATAGCCAGAGAAAGGCAAATAAATAAAGAAGGTTGGAATAAGAAAAACTAAAAAAATAGGACTCATATCTCTATGAGTCCTATTAAAATGTAATTAAATACCGAAGAATTTTCTTAGCCCTTTCAAAATCATCAGTAGTTGCAAGGCGAATATCATCTAATGGATATTTGAATCCTAGATTTTCCCATTTGAATTTTCCTAAGTCATGATAAGGAAGAAGTTCAACCTTTTTAACAGTCTTTAAAGTAGATAAAAATTCCTTTAAAGTCAATAAATCCTCCTCGCTATCAGTTAGATCAGGAATTAGAACTTGTCTTATCCATATTGGTTTTCCAATCTCACTTAAATACTTAGCAAATTCAATTTCTAGTTCATTAGAAAAACCAACCAACTCTTTACACTTTGAAGGTACAATATGTTTAATATCTAATAAAAACAAATCAGTTAAATCAATAAGTTTTTTCACAGTATCCGTCAAACTAAACATCCCAGAAGTATCAATAGCTGTATGAATATTATGCTTTTTTAATTCTTCAAAAAGGAGAATTAAACTTTGTGATTGAAGCAATGGTTCTCCACCAGATACTGTAACTCCACCACCAGAAGTTTTAAAATAATTCTGAAATTTTAGTATTCTTTTAACTACATCATCTACAGAAAAAAACTGTCCAAATTTTTCATCCCAGGTATCTCTATTTTGACAATATTTACACCTTAAATGACATCCTTGAAGAAAAATAACATATCTTATTCCAGGACCGTCAACAGTACCAAAACTTTCAAATGAATGAATTCTTAAAGTATTATTACCGTCCATAATTAACAGTATCCTTTCAGTATAATTTAATTACTAATCTGTTTAAATTCTTTCATGAATTGTCCTATTAATAACATCTAATTGTTGTTCACGAGTTAATTTGACAAAGTTAACTGCATATCCAGAAACTCTAATTGTAAGTTGAGGATAATTTTCAGGATGTTCCATAGCATCTAATAACAATGATCTATCAAATACATTTACATTTATGTGATGTCCGTCTTGAGTAAAGAAACCGTCAAGCATACCTACTAGATTAGCTACTCTTGATGATTCATCTTTTCCTAGAGCCTTTGGAGTTATTGAAAATGTATATGAAATACCGTCCTCTGAATATTTATATGGAAGCTTAGCAATAGAATTCATAACAGCTAATGCACCATTTGTATCTCTTCCATGTAATGGGTTTGCACCAGGTCCAAAAGGAGCTCCAGCTCTTCTACCGTCAGGAGTATTTCCTGTAGCTTTACCATAAACAACATTAGAAGTAATTGTAAGTACTGATAATGTATGTTTAGAATTCTTATAAGTATGATGTTTTTGAAGTTTACCAAGGAAAGTTTTAATTATATCAACTGCAATTTGATCAACTCTATCATCATCATTACCAAACTTTGGATAATCTCCTTCAATCTCATAATCTACAGCAAGACCAGTTTCGTCTCTAATTACCTTAACTTTTGAATATTTAATTGCAGAAAGTGAATCAGCAACAACTGAAAGACCAGCAATTCCACAAGCCATAGTTCTCAATATTTTTCTATCATGGAGAGCCATTTCTATAGCTTCATAAGAATATTTATCATGCATAAAGTGAATAGCATTTAAAGCCTTAATATAAATTTTTGCAACGTATTCCAACATGTTATCAAATTTTTCCATAACCTCGTTATAATCAAGATATTCAGAAGTAATAGGGGCAAATTTTGGAGTTACTTGTTTACCAGTTTTCTCATCTCTACCACCATTGATAGCATATAAAAGAGTTTTACCAAGATTAGCACGAGCTCCAAAGAATTGCATTTGTTTACCAATTTCCATTGCAGAAACACAGCAAGCAATTCCATAATCATCTCCCCAGAATCTTCTCATTAAATCATCATTTTCATATTGAATAGAAGATGTTTGAATAGAAAGCTTAGATGTATATTCTTTAAAACCTTTTGGCAATCTAGTAGACCAAAGAACAGTCAAATTTGGTTCAGGAGCTGGACCTAAATTCTCAAGAGTATGCAAAATTCTAAAAGAACTCTTTGTAACTAAAGTTCTTCCATCAATTCCCATACCACCAATACTTTCGGTAACCCAAATAGGATCTCCACTGAACAATTCATTATATTCAGGAGTTCTTAAAAATCTAACCATTCTTAGTTTCATAACAAAATGATCCATAATTTCTTGAACTTCTTTTTCAGTTAAAGTACCATTTTTCAAATCTCTTTCAAAGTAAATATCTAAGAAAGTAGAAACTCTACCAATACTCATAGCTGCACCATTTTGATCTTTAATTGCAGCAAGATAAGCAAAATATAGCCATTGAACAGCTTCTTTTGAATTTGTTGCAGGTTTAGAAATGTCATATCCATATTTTGAAGCCATTACTTTTAAAGCTTCTAAAGATTTTATTTGCTCAGCAAATTCTTCTCTTTCTCTCATTAAGTCCTCTGTAAATTCATCATGATTTAATAAATCCATGATATGTTTTCTTTCTTCGATTAACGCATCAACACCATAAAGAGCAACACGTCTGTAATCTCCGATAATTCTTCCTCTTCCATATCCATCAGGAAGACCAGTTATAAGATGAGAACTTCTAGCAGCTCTAATATCAGATGTGTAAATATCAAAAACACCATCATTATGAGTTTTTCTTACCCCATGAAAAACCTTGTCAGTTTCTGGATCTACTTCTCTACCATAAGCTTCACAAGACTTTTCAACAATTCTTATACCTCCAAAAGGCATAATAGCTCTTTTTAAAGGAGCATCTGTTTGAAGACCAACAATTTGTTCTAAATCTTTATCTATATATCCAGCATCATGTGAAGTAATTGTAGATATCGTTTTAGTGTCTATGTCTAAAACTCCACCTTCAGCTTCCTTCTCTTTTTGAAATAAATCTAAAACTTCATCCCATAGTTTTTTTGTTCTCTCTGTAGTACCAGCTAAAAAAGAAGAATTACCCTCATAAGGGGTATAGTTAGTCTGTATGAAATTTCTTACATCTATCTCGTTTTGCCAGTTTCCACTTTGAAAATCATTCCAAGCATCGAATTTCATAAAATTACCTCCATAAAATATAATAAAGAAAATCATATAAAGCCATAAAAACACAAATAAACTTTATAAATTATCTTTTACAAATAATATTATATACCGTAAAAGTAAAAATATCAACAATTTAAGACAAAAATACTTGTAAAATTCTATAAAACAATATAAAATATATCTATGATTTTAAGGAGGATACAAAAAGGTGTATTTAATTGTAGGATTAGGAAATCCAGAAAAAGAATATTCAAATACAAGGCATAATATGGGATTTGATACAGTAAATGAAATTGCCCTCAAAAATGGAATAGAAATAAATAGAAACAAATATAATTCATTATATGGACAAGGAAGCATAAAAAATGAAAAAGTAATACTTGTAAAACCTCAAACATATATGAACTTAAGTGGAATAGCAGTAAAAAAATTCGCAGATTTTTATAAAATAGAAAAAGACAAAATA
This sequence comes from uncultured Clostridium sp., assembly GCA_964455415.1. GTDB lineage: Bacteria > Bacillota > Clostridia > TANB77 > CAG-508 > JAAWPK01. The sequence continues at coordinate 9,172 of CAYVWC010000017.1, read as the reverse complement.
ATAATAATCCATGATGACATTGATATAGAAGCAGGAACAATAAAAATAAGAAAAACAGGAGGAGCAGGAACACATAATGGGATGAAATCAATAGTGCAAGAATTAGGAAGTAAGGATTTCCCAAGGATAAGAATTGGAATACGGAACTCCAAAAACACAAATAGATTTAAAAGATTTTGTCCTAGAAAAGATAAATAAAGAAGACAGAAAAATACTTAATGAAGCAATTGAAAAAGCAACAAAAGCAGTAGAAGAAATTATTGGAAGTGGAATAGATATCGCAATGAATATATACAACTAATAGAAAGGGAAAGTTAAATGAAAGAAATATTTATAAAAAAGACAGAAAATATTGCACAAATAGTACTCTTAGAAAATGGAAACTTAATAGAAAAATATGAAGAAAATGAAAAAAAGAAAAGACTAGAAGGAAAAGTATATTTAGGAAGAGTACAAAATGTATTACAAGGGATGCAAGCAGCATTTATAGATATAGGAGAAGAAAGAAATACATTTATACACTTAAAGGACATATTACCAAAAATAGATATAGTAAAAAATAAAGAGACAAATGAGGAAAGTAACATAAAAAAACTAATAAAAGTTGATGACAAAATATTGATACAAGTAAAAAGAGATGCAACAAAAATGAAAGGTGCAAAAGTATCAACACATATTAGTCTGCCAAGTAGATATTTTGTGCTAATGCCAGAGACAGAAATAAAAACAATATCACAAAAAATTGAAGATACATCAGAAAGAGAAAGATTAGCAAAAATCATAGACACAATACTTCCTAAAAACTTTGGAGTAATTGTAAGAACATCAGCTCTAAATAAAACAAAAGAAGAACTAGAAAAAGATTTAAACAATTCAATAGAACAATGGAAGAAAATAGAAAAAATAAAAAATGATAACAAATCTAATGCACCAATGGTGATATATAAAGGGCAGGGATTTATCGAAAAGTTATTAATTGATTTAATTGACAAAGATATAAGCCGTGTAGTCGTAAATAATAAAAAGCACTATGAAGAAGTAAAAAAAATAATAGAAAATCTTGAAGAAAAAAATATTAATATAGAGCTTAAGGAAAATGAAGATATTTTTAAAATTTATGATATAGAAGACCAACTAGAAAAATCAACTCAAAGAAAAATATGGCTTAAATGTGGAGGTTTCATAACAATAGACAAAACAGAAGCACTAACTGCAATAGATGTAAACTCAGGGAAATATATAGGAAATAAGAACTTAGAGCAAACAGTATTTAAAGTAAATAGTGAAGCAAGTGTTGAAATAGCAAAACAATTAAGACTACGAGACATCGGAGGGATAATAATAATAGATTACATAGATATGGTAGATGATAAGCACAAACAAGAAATAATAAAAGTACTAGAAGAAAGCCTAAAACAAGATAGGTCTAAAACACAAATAGTAGGATTTTCTAAACTTAATTTGTTAGAAATGACAAGAAAACATATGAAAGGAGGAGAATAATATGACAATTATACCATATATTATAGCAGTTTTAGTATTGTTTGTGATTTTAAAAATATTATCTTTACCAATGAAAATAATAATGAAATTAATCATAAACGCAATAATTGGTGGAATAATAATATTTGTAATTAATTTATTTGGTGTAGGATTAGAATTAAACTGGTTAACAGCAATAATTGTAGGATTTTTAGGTGTACCAGGAGTTATAATAGTTGCAATAATGCAATTTTTATTATAAAAGCGATTTTATAATTTCATATCATAAACCTCCTAAAACAAGAATACAATTAAGTAACTTGTTTTAGGAGGACTCTTATGTTTTTCATATTCAATAAACAAAAAATATATTCTTATTTAGTTGCAACAAGCACTGTTGTAATTTTATTCGTACTTTCATTTTATTTCACAAACATTGACGCAGAAACATTAGAAACAACCACAGAAACGAGTAAGCTAGTTCCAATATATAATGTAGACACAGAGCAAAAAAGAATATCCATAACAATAAACTGTGCATGGAATGCAGATGACATTGATAAAATTTTAGAAACACTTGATAAATGCAATGTCAAAGTAACATTTTTCATGGTAGGAGAATGGGTAAGTAAATATCCAGAATACGTAAAGAAAATAGCAGAATATGGTCATGAAATTGCAAACCACTCTGACAACCACTTACATGTAAACAATCTAACATATGAACAAAATGTCGAAGAAATTTTAAATTGTACTAAAAAAATTCAAGAAATAACAGGAGAAGAAACAAAATTATATAGATGTCCATATGGAGAATATAATGACACAGTAATAAAAGCAGCGACAGATAATGGATATAAAGTAATACAATGGTCAATAGATACATTAGATTATCAAGGACTAGATGCAAGCCAAATGTGGGATAGAATAAATAAAGATTTAGCAAATGGTAGTATTATTTTAATGCATAATGGAACAGATAACACAGCAGAAGCTTTAGAAACAATAATAAAAAACATACAAGATAAAGGCTATAATATCGTTAAAATATCAGAATTAATATATTCAGATAATTATAATATAGATCAAAACGGAACACAAACTTTAAAAAAACAAAATGAATAATGAAAAATAATCTGGACACAATAGAGTATATTTAAGTATAGGAGGTTAAATATTGTGTCATTTGTTGGAGTTATTACTGAAAATAAAAACGAAATTCAAGTAAAGAGAATTTTAGATAATAATTTAAACTCCATTAATAAAGAACATACAGTAATAACAATTAATAATAAGAGTATTGACAACATAAAAAATATAAGATTTGAAACAGTACTTATCATATCACTAAAAGAATTAATAGATAAAAATGAGTCTATAAACGAAATTTTAAAAAATACTAAATACCTAATAATTAATTCTGATATTGACAATGACAGTCTAAAACTAATAAATAATACCACACTTAATGTAATAACCTTTGGGTTTAACCAAAAATCAACAATAACAGCATCAAGCGTAGAAGAAAATTTAATGCTATGTATACAGAGAAAAATAATAGATATAAACAAAAATATATTAGAACCACAAGAAATAAAAGTGAAAATTATTAATAAAAGATTGTCAAATAGTACGCATAATGCAATGGGGATTGCCTCTGTGCTACTAATTTATGGAAAAAAAGAAATAATTTTCTAAAAAAATTAACATTTTATGTAGACAAATACAAAAATATGTAGTATAATGAAAATGTAAATTAGCATAAAACAATAGACAAACAACAAAACATTACAAAAATATTTGTAATAAAAAGAAAGATACGTATGAAATTATATTACTAAGGCAAAGAATAAATTTCCTACGTAAAAGAATAGGGAGGAAAAGAAATTGAACACAAATTATTTGGATAATAACCATTTAGTATTAGTGGGAAAAATAACAAGTGAAAAAAGATTTAGTCATGAAATCTATGGAGAAAGTTTTTACATATTTGACTTAGAAGTGCCACGTTTAAGTGAAACATTTGATATTATACCAGTAACAATATCAGAAAGATTAATAAATGACGAAGAATTACAAATAGGAAAAAAGATAGTTGTAAAAGGACAATTTAGATCATACAACAGCTATGAAAATGAAAGAAATAGATTAATATTAACAGTATTTGCAAAAGACATAATATTTGAAAATGATATAGAAGAAAAAGCAAAAGAGGACGAAGAAATTAATCTGGACATTTCAAATGAAGTTATATTAATCGGACATATTTGTAAAAAACCAATTTATAGAAAAACACCATTTGGACGTGAAATTGCAGACCTATTACTTGCAGTAAATAGAGCATACAGTAAATCAGATTACATACCAGCAATAGCTTGGGGAAGAAATGCAAGATTTTGTGACAGATTAGAAGTGGGAGCACAAGTTAAAGCAATAGGTAGAGTACAATCAAGAAAATATGAAAAGAAATATGAAGACGGAACAGTAGTAGAAAGAGTAGCTTATGAAGTTTCAATATCAAGCTTAGAAGTAATAGAAGAAAAAGACGGAGAAGGAACTGAAGAAACTCAAACTGCAGAAGCTGTATAAAATAGAAAAATGACCAACCTTAACATAAAAACTAAGAATATCTCAAGATAAAACTTGAGATATTTTTTTTGCATAATAAGATTAGTTTTCTTATAATTAGAACAAAAACTTAAGCCAAATCTTTTTTTATTTTATCAATTGCAATAGCAGAAGCAAAAAACGATGCAGCAAAAGATATTGATAAATGTACGACTTCAAGTCCTATGTAATAAATAAAATTAGAATGAGAAAAAGATATGTAATAAGCTAAAATTAAAGTACCAATAATAGAAACAAATAGAGAAAAATATAATCCGCTTATTAAAATCTTTTTTACTTTCAAATCAAAATTCTTAACAGTATCTATAAAATTATTAAACATAAAAAGACCTCCAAAAAAATATAATAACCTTGTAATTATGTTAACATAATTACAAGGTTATTTCAAATGTAATTTTTGGAAATCACTATAAATATTAAAATGAAACAAACTTATAAATTGTTTCAGCAAAAGCCCCATTTTCAACGGTATTTTCAGAAACATAACGAGCACTTGACTTAACTTGGTCACATGCGTTATTAACAGCCACACTAATATTTGAAACCTTAAACATTTCAATATCATTTAAGTTATCTCCAATTGATAAAATGTTATCTTTTTGTACATCAAGATATTTACTTAAAAGTTGAAGAGCACTACCCTTTGTAACATCAATTGGGCAAATATCTAAATACTCATATTCTTTATCAATTATAGTATCCTTATAAATACCTGTCTTTGAAATAAATGTAATATTCAAATTAGTAGATTTCTCTAATATATCTTTAATATTCAAAAGACCAGAAGGTGCAGAAATGATTAATTTTAAAATTTGTTCTTTATTATTCTTAGCATACTCTAAAACTGAATCCACAATATTAATATTAATTTTATCATGGAATAATACAGAATTTCTTAAATCCATATATAATAATTTTGAAGATATTATGCTACTTTCTGTGTAAGCATGAATATGCAAATTATACTTTTTGGCAACAGAAAAACAAGCCTCAATTTCATTTAAAGAAAGAGCTTTTTTAACAATTTCATTACCAGTAGTTAAATCTACAATTTGACCTCCATTTCCAAAAATGCCATACTTTGCATTTAAGTTTTTACAAATATCTTTACTAAGTGCATAGGTCTTACCCGTACAAATAACTAAAGGTATATTTTTTTTCTGCAAACTATCAATTGCTTTTAAATTATCTTGAGAAATAGAATTATTACTATCTATAATAGTACCGTCTAAATCACTTGCTATTAATTTAATCATACTAACTAAATTCCTTTACATATACTATTATACTACAAAATCCCAAAAAAGTAAACATTTACCAATATTTTGAAATATATACTACACTTTAATAGAATTTGAAAATATAATATAAGTATGGTAAAATGTAAAATCAGAATAAAAGAAGGGAAGGGCTAAAAATGGACAATTCTTTCAAATTCAAAGAACTTAGAGAAAAGTATAAAAATTTCATATATGAAGACTATAAAATAAAAGAAAACAATGAGTACATATCTATAGAATATAAATTTGAAATAACAGGACTAAAAACATTTAACCCAAACATAAAAATTGCAAAAAAGAAAATGAATATAAAAGAACTAAAAGGAAACAAAATAAAAAACATGATATTTCACATAGGACTTATAGAACTCATTAGTTATTGGAAAACCACATGCTCTCCAAATGTTATAATAAAATGTGGAAAACTAAATGAAGAGCAAAAAAACTGGCTAAAAAAACTATATTTCTATGGCTTAGGGGAATTATTTTTTACAAATAACATAGAAACTAATATAAACGATTTCATGAATATCACATGTGAAGGGGAAGAGTTTGAAATAGAAAAAGAAGAAAATACCCCAAACGGTTACATAGTTCCGATAGGTGGTGGTAAAGATTCAATTGTAACACTTGAAACACTGGATATAGATAAGAGTAATGACTACTGCTTAATTGTAAACCCAAAACCTGTCACATTAAAATGTGCAAAACTTGCAGGATTTAACGATAATAATATAATAGAAGTGCATAGAACAATAGATAAAGAATTACTTGAATTAAATAAAAAAGGATATATTAATGGACATACACCATTTTCTTCAATGCTTGCATTTCTAAGTTATTTTATTGCGTATATCACAGGAAAAAAATATGTAGCATTATCAAACGAATCAAGTGCAAATGAATCAAATGTATTGCGGAGAAAAAATTAATCATCAATACTCAAAAAGTTATGAATTTGAAGAAGACTTTTCAAATTATTCAAAAAAATATTTAAAAGGCAATGTAAAATATTTTAGTTTTTTAAGGCCATTAAACGAACTTCAAATTGCAAAAATATTTTCAAAACACAAAAAATATCATCAAATATTTAAAAGTTGTAATGTAGGAAGCAAAGAAAAAGACTGGAAATGGTGTACAAAATGTCCAAAATGCTTATTTGTGTATACAATGCTTAGTCCATATTTATATAAAACAGAACTAATAGACATTTTCAAAAAAGACTTATTTGAAGACAAAGAACTTTTAAAAACATTTTTAGACCTCACAGGAAATGGAGAAACAAAACCATTTGAATGTGTTGGAACATTTGAAGAAGTAAACTTTGCAATAAGTCTAACAATATCAAAATTAGAAAAAGAAAATAAAGAATTACCATTTTTATTGAAATATTATAAAGAAAACTTTAAATTAATTGACTTCAAAGAAGATATTACAAAAAGATTTAATAATGAAAATAACCTAACAGAAAAACAAGCAATGCTTCTAAAAGAGGAGATATATAATGATTAACAGTTTAATAAACTATTTAAAAGACAAAAAAATATTAATATTAGGTTTTGGGTTAGAAGGACAATCAACATATAAATTTATAAGAAAACACCTAGAAGACAAAAAAATACATATAGCAGATAAAAAAGAAAACTTCCAAAAAAACAATGATTTATTAACAAATGAAAAAAATGCAATATACATTAGTGGAGAAAATTACTTAGAAAACTTAGAAGAATATGACATAATAATAAAAACACCAGGAATATCATTTGCTAAAAATGACATAAGTAAATATAAAGAAAAAATAACTTCACAATTAGAACTATTACTAGAATTTTTTGACATCTATACAATAGGAATAACAGGTTCAAAAGGAAAAAGTACAACAAGTACATTAATATATGAAACACTAAAAAATCAAAACATAAAAAGCATGCTACTTGGAAATATAGGTATGCCTGTATTTGAACATATAGATGAAATAAAAAAAGATATGATTTTAGTACTAGAAATGTCATCTCATCAATTAGAATACATGAAAAAATCACCTAATATTGCAATAATTTTGAATATATATGAGGAACACCTAGACCATTACAAAACACTAGAAAAATATGCAGAAGCCAAATGTAATATATTCAAATATCAAAAAGAAGAAGATTATTTTTTACACAGTATAGATAGCACTATACTAAATGAAGAACTAAAAAAATATAAAATAAAAGCTAAAGAATACAAAATTTCACTAGAAAATAAAGAAGAAAAAGAAAATAACCTAATTATTAAAGAAGATAAAGTATATATAGGAAAAAAAGAACTATATAATACACAGGATAAAAGAAACTTATTAGGAAGATATAATTTGAGTAATATTATGTTTAACTTAGCTGTAAGTGAAATATTAAAACTAGACATATCAAAGACAATAGACACAATAAATAAATTTGAGACATTACCACATAGGATTGAAAAAATAGGGGAATACAAAGGAATTACGTACTATAATGATTCAATTGCAACAATACCAGAAGCAACAATAAACTCAATCGAAGCCCTAGAAAAAGTAACAACACTAATAATAGGTGGAATGGATAGAGGCGTAAACTTTGATAAATTCATAGAATACTTAAATAGTAGCAAAATAGAAAATCTAATTTGTATGCCAGATACAGGACATATAATAGCAAAAAAAATCACAAACAAAAATATAAAAATATATAAAGTAGAAAAAATGGAAGAAGCAGTGAGAATTGCTAAAAAAGAAACAAGAGCAAAGACAATTTGCCTTTTATCACCTGCTGCTGCAAGCTATGGATTTTTTAAAAATTTCAAAGAAAGAGGAGAAATGTTTAAAAGATTAGTAAAAGATGAGAATAATTACTTAAACTAAAAACGTTCTACTACAACCGCCAAACGAATAGAATTAAACAAAAATATTCTAAGTACGAAAAATGAACTAAAAGTATTGACTTTTGTTAATAAAAAAGGTTATTATGAATATAATAATAGAGATACTAAATGTATCTTGTCCAAATCAAATGTTAACCGCAACCCTATTTGCGGAATACAAGTGCATAGGTGTGCAAATGTTACTCGCAACCCTACTTGCGACAAATAAATGCGTAGGTGGACAAATGTTAATAAAAATCTACCTTTTCGGAGGTAGATTTTTAGTTAGAAATGAGGTAATAATGAAAGTAGAAAATGGAAAATTTTATTTTATAAAAGATGAATTCTTTGATATATTTAAAAATTACAAATTAATGCAAAATAAAGAAAATGGAAATAAAAGACCTTGCTATTTTTGTTTTAATGACCCAAAAGATGAAAAAATAATATGGTTTGTTCCAATATCAAGTAAAGTTGACAAATACAAAGTTATATATGAAAGTAAAAAGAAAACTAGAAGAAAAGTCTATAACTTTGTTTTTGGGAAAGTGTTAGGAAAAGAAAAAGTATTTTTAATACAAAATATTTTTCCAACGACTGAAGAATACATAGAAAGCAAATACCAAAATAAAGCGCAAGATGTTGAAATAACAGAGACTTTGAAAAAACAAATTATAGAAACATCAATCAATGTTATAAAATTGGCTAAAAAAGGAATTAATATTCCATTCTATGATATAATCGAAATGAAAAAAATATTATTAAAGTAAAAATATATTATGGATTTTTTAAAAATTTCAAAGAAAGAGGAGAAATATTTAAAAGGTTAGTAAAAGTGAGATATAATTACTTAAACTAAAAACGTTCTAATACAACCTCCAAATGAATAGAATTAAACA
>CAYVWC010000016.1:0-17824 GCA_964455415.1 uncultured Clostridium sp. | reverse complement strand
ATGCACATGTGTGCGTCGAAAGCTCTGCTTTCGCTAACGCACACTTTTCTTATTATACAATTTTGTGCATAATATAAAAATTTTTACTTCTCCTTTGAAAATTCAACATATTTATTTAATAAATTCTATTGTTTAAAAAGTTCTACTTTGATATAATACAAATATATAATAAGAGATAGATATAGAAAGAAGGAAAACAAAATGGGAAATTGTGAATGTGGAAATTGTGAAAAAGATGAAGAACTAGAAAAAATCCTACAAGAATATAGACAAGATAAAGATAATTTAATCCAAATATTAAACGAAGTACAAGAACATTATGGATATATCCCAACCTCTGCACAAATGAGAATAGCAGATTATTTAGGAATTCCACTTGCAGAAGTCTATGGAGTTGTAACTTTTTATTCAAGATTTACTTTAAAACCAAAAGGAAAATATAATGTAGCAGTATGTCTTGGAACAGCCTGTTATGTAAAAGGTTCAGAAAAAATACTAGAAAGATTAAAAGAAAGGCTAAAAATAGAACCAGGAGAAACAACACAAGACGGTAAATTTTCAATAGAAGAAACAAGATGTATAGGAGCATGTGGATTAGCACCAGTATTTACTATAAATCGGAGAAGTATATGGAAGAGCAACTGTACAAAAATTAGATCAAGTATTAGATGAGTATATGAAGAACGAATAGTAGGAGGGAAAAATGAAATCTTTAGAAGAGATAAAAAAGATAAGAGAAGAAAAAAGAAAAGAACTAGACTTAAGAGTTAATTTACAAGCAAATTCTCATGAAAAACATATATTAGTATGTCGTGGAACAGGTTGTACATCTTCAAAATCAGAAGATATAATACATAAATTTAGAGAAATCTTAAAAGAGAAAAACATAGAAAATGTAAAAGTCATACAAACAGGTTGCTTTGGACTTTGTGCAAAAGGACCAATAGTAATTATAAGACCAGAAGATACATTTTATGCAATGGTTAAAGTATCAGATTGTGAAGAAATAATAAATACTCATTTAATAGAAGGAAAACTAGTAGATAGACTACTTTGCAAAGACGTAAACGGTACACTAGTAAATAGACTAGATGACCTTAGTTTTTATAAAAAACAAGAAAGAATTGCACTTAAAAACTGTGGAAAGATTGACCCAGAAAATATAGATGAATATATAGCCTTTGAAGGATATGAAGCACTAGAAAAAGTACTTTTCTCAATGTCACAAGATGAAGTAATAGAGGAAATTACAAACTCAGGGCTAAGAGGACGTGGAGGAGCAGGATTTCCAACAGGTAAAAAGTGGGCATCTACAAAAATGGCAGAAGGGGATCAGAAATATGTAGTATGCAATGCAGACGAAGGAGATCCAGGAGCATTTATGGATAGAAGTATCCTAGAAGGAGACCCACATACAGTAATAGAAGCAATGATGATAGCAGGCTATGCAATAGGAGCAAATAAAGGATATATCTATGTAAGAGCAGAATATCCAATAGCAGTACAAAGATTTGCAAAAGCAATAAAACAAGCAAAAGAATATGGAATACTTGGCGAAAATATATGGGGAACAGAATTCTCATTTGATATAGAGATAAGACTAGGAGCAGGGGCTTTTGTATGTGGAGAAGAAACAGCACTTTTGGAATCAATAGAAGGAAGGCCAGGAAGACCAAGACTTAAACCACCATTTCCTGCAAATGTTGGACTTTGGCAAAAACCAACATTAATAAATAATGTAGAAACATATGCAAACATTACAAAAATCATATTAAATGGAGCAGACTGGTATTCAAGTATCGGTACAGAAAATTCAAAAGGTACTAAAGTATTTGCACTAGGAGGAAATGTTGTAAACACAGGACTTGTAGAAGTACCAATGGGAACAACCTTAAGAGAAATTGTTTATGATATAGGTGGAGGAATACCAAACGGAAGAGAATTTAAAGCAGCCCAAACAGGAGGACCTTCTGGTGGCTGTATACCAAAAGAATACCTAGATACACCAATAGATTATGAGTCACTTTCAAGCATTGGTTCAATGATGGGGTCAGGAGGATTAATCGTAATGGACGATACAAAATGTATGGTTAATCTTGCCAAATTCTATTTAGGATTTACAGTAGATGAATCTTGTGGAAAGTGTACACCTTGTAGAATAGGGACAAAAAGGATGCTTGAAATATTACAAAAAATAACTGAAGGTAATGGAGAAGAAGAGGATTTAATCAAACTTACTTCTTTATGTGAAAATATTAAAAATTCATCTGTATGTGGTCTTGGTCAAACAGCTCCAAACCCAGTAATTAGTACAATGAAATATTTTATGGAAGAGTACAAAGAGCATGTAGTTGATAAGAAGTGTAAAACTGGAGAGTGTAAAGCTTTAGCAGATATTACAATAGATCCAGAAAAATGTAGAGGTTGTGGTATGTGCAAAAGAAACTGCCCAGTTGAAGCTATATCAGGAGAAATAAAACAAGTTCATGTTATAGATAAGGATAAGTGTATTAAGTGTGGGACGTGTATTAGTGTGTGTCCTTTTCACGCTATAGCCTAATTTTGAAAATAAGCTTCGTATTACGTCGTTAATTCAAATACAAAAAATGCTCAACGTGCAAAAAGCACGCCTCCGCTTTTTTGATTTGAATTGCCTAGTACTACTCGCTTCTTTTCAAAATTAGAGAATAAAACATATAAATAAACACTATAAAATATTCAATGAATTGAAAAGCACGCCTCATTGATTTCTAATTTGTACGCCTTGCCAAATAACAATTCTTGAATAATTTTAGGATTATTACCAATTCAAATAAAAATGCTCAAAGTAGAAAAAGCGAAGGCACGAAAAACACGCCTAGGGAGGAAAGAAAAAATATGGAAAAACTAATTAAATTAACCATTGACGGACATGAAGTTGAAGTAACAGAAGGAACAACAATCTTAGAAGCAGCTAAAAAAGTCAATATTGATATTCCAACTTTATGTTTCTTAAAAGAAATAAACGAGATAGGAGATTGCAGAATTTGTGTTGTAGAAGTTGAAGGAAAAAGAGGATTTGCTACATCTTGTATTCAAAAAGCAGAAGAAGGTATGATTGTACACACAAATACTGAAAAAGTAATAGAAGCAAGAAGGACTGTACTAGACCTAATACTTTCAAACCATGACAGAGAGTGTTTAACTTGTGTTAGAAATGGTAATTGCGAATTACAAAGCTTAGCACAAGAGTTTGGTGTAACAGACATAAGATATCAAGGAGAGAGAAACACACATGAGATAGATGATAAATCACCAAGTATAGTAAGAGATTTCAATAAATGTATTTTATGTAGAAGATGTATTTCTACATGTAAAAATATTCAAGATATAGGAGCTATTGACTGTACAGAAAGGGGATTTTCATCATGTATCTCAACATTTGAAAATCATAGCCTAAATGACGTAAATTGTACATTTTGTGGGCAATGTATACAAAACTGCCCTGTAGGCGCATTAAAAGAAAAAGATAATACAAGTATAGTATGGGAAAAATTAAAAAATGAAGATACATATGTTGTTGTACAAACTGCACCTGCTGTAAGAGCAGGATTAGGAGAAGAATTTGGACTTCCAATAGGTACAAACGTTGCAGGAAAAATGGTAACTGCATTAAAAAGACTTGGATTTGACAAAGTATTTGATACAAATACAGGTGCAGATTACACAATAATGGAAGAAGCAACAGAATTTATAGAAAGAGTAAAAAACAACGGAGTATTACCTATGACAACATCTTGTTGTCCAGCTTGGGTAAGGTTCTTTGAAATGAACTATCCAGAGCTTTTAGAACATATGTCATCATGTAAATCACCACATCAGATGTTTGGAGCAATTATAAAATCATATTATGCTAAAAAGAACAACATTGATCCAAATAAAATATTTGTTGTATCAGTTATGCCATGTATTGCTAAAAAGTTTGAAAGAACAAGAGAAGATATGCAAGGAGCAGGATATGACGATGTTGACGCAGTTATAACAACAAGAGAACTTGCAAGGATGATAAAGCAAGCACATATCGAATTTGTAGAACTTCCTGACACAGGTTTTGATGACCCAATAGGAGAAGCAACAGGAGCAGGAGCAATCTTTGGAGTTACAGGTGGAGTTATGGAAGCGGCATTAAGAACAGCAGCAGAACTCCTAGAAGGAAAGAGCCTAGAAAAATTGGAATTTGAACAAGTTAGAGGACAAAAAGGAATAAAAAAAGCAACTTTAAACATAGCAGGAAAAGAGATAAAAGTTGCTGTAGTGTCAGGACTTGGAAATGCAAGAAAAGTAATGAACGACATGAGAGAACGGAAAAGTAGATTACGACTTCCTAGAAGTAATGGCATGTCCAGGAGGTTGCATCATGGGTGGAGGTCAACCAATAAAATCATCAAAAACTAGAAATGTAGTAAATGTATTCAAAAAACGTTCAGATTCTTTATATGATATAGACGAAAAGAGTGTAATTAGAAAATCACATGAAAATCCATATGTAAAGAAATCATATGAAGAATATTTAGGAGAGCCAGGAGGGCATATTGCACATGAATTATTACACACAACATATAAATCAAGAGAAAAATACAAAATTTAAAGCTATAGGAATAAAAAACTATTAAATTCCTGATTTTTCAGTACTATTAGTGAAAAAGCTTAAAAAATGTGGTATAATAGTAGAAGTTTACTTAAATATTTAGGAGAGAAAATAATGAATGTAGGATTTGTTTCACTTGGCTGTAGTAAAAATTTAGTAGTAACAGAAGAAGTAATTGGGATGTTCAAAGGTAATGGCTTAAACATTGTAAACGACGAAAACAAGGCAGATATTATTGTCATAAATACTTGTGGATTTATCGAAAGTGCAAAACAAGAAGCAATAGATACAATATTAGAAATGGCAGAATACAAAAAACAAAACTGTAAATATTTAATTGTAATTGGGTGCTTAGTTGAAAGATACAAAGAAGACTTAGAAAAACTAATTCCAGAAGTAGACTTATTTATTCCAATAAAAGAATATCCAAAAATGTGGGAAAAAGTACAAAAACTTATTGGTACAGGAGAATATAACATCTGTAAATTAGATTTTGAAAATCGAGTAATAACTACAGGAGAAAGTTATTCATACATAAAAATTGCAGAAGGTTGTAGTAATAATTGCACATATTGTGCAATTCCATATATACAAGGAAAATACATATCAAGAAAAAAGGAAGATATTATAGAAGAAGCTAAAATACTTGCCCAAAAAGGAATAAAAGAGTTAATAGTAATTGCTCAAGATACAACAAAATATGGAATAGACATATATGGAGAGCCAAAACTTGCAGAACTTTTAGAGGAACTTTGCAAAATAGAAGGGTTTAAATGGATAAGATTTCTATATGTATATCCAGAAACAATAACAGATGAATTAATAGAAGTTGTAAAAAACAATGAAAAAATTTGTAATTACTTTGATATTCCTATTCAACACATATCAAACAAAGTCCTAAAAAGGATGAATAGGAAAAGTGACAAGGAAAGCATTGAAAAAGTAATAGAAAAAATAAGAAAAGAAATTCCAGAAGTCATATTAAGAACAACCTTAATTGTAGGATTTCCAGGAGAGACACAAGAAGATTTTGAAGAATTATATAATTTCGTATATAAAACTAAATTTGATAAATTAGGGGCATTTATGTATTCAAAAGAAGACGGAACACCAGCAGCTAGATTAAAGGATCAAATACACTATATGACCAAAAAATCAAGACACAAAAAGATTATGACTATCCAAAAGAAAATCTCAAAAGAAAATTTAGAAAAGAAATTAGGAAAAACTTATGAAGCAATAATAGAAGGAGTAAGTTTTGATAATAAATACTATATAGGAAGAACATATATGGACGTACCAGAAGAGGACGGAGTAGTATTTATAAAAAAAGATAGAGAAATCAAACAAGGAACATTTATAAAATGTAAAATTACTGATATTAGAGATTATGACTTGATTGCAGAAGAAATTTAAGAAATAGTTAGGAAAAATTATGAAAATTCAAGAAGCAATAATTACTGGAATAAAAAGATTAAATGAAAAAAATATTGAAGAGGCATCTTTTAAGACAAGAATACTTTTAGCAAGTATTCTTTCTTGTAATAGAGAAGAATTAATAATTAAATCAGAAGAACTATTAAAAAAAGAAGATGAGAAAACTTTTCAAAATGCAATAGAAAGAATTTCAAATGGCTATCCATTAGAATACATAACAAACTCTAAAGAATTCATGAAAATGAAGTTCTATGTAGACGAAAATGTTCTTATACCAAGATATGATACAGAAATTTTGGTAGAAGAAGCAATAAAAATTTCAAAAGAAAATAATAAAAAAGAAATATTGGAATTATGTACGGGAAGCGGAATAATTGCTATATCACTTGCAAAATATTTAGAAGATATAAAAATTACAGCAACAGATATAAGTAAAAAAGCAATAGATATCGCGAGAAAAAATGCGAATAAATTACTTCAAAAAAACAAGATAGAATTTATAAAAAGTGATATGTTTGAAAATATAAACAAAAAGTTTGATATTATAGTTTCAAATCCTCCATATATAAAAACAGAAGTCATAAAAGAATATAGTTTAGAATATGAACCTAAAATTGCATTAGACGGAGGAGCAGACGGACTTAAGTTCTATAATATAATAATTGAAAATGCACATAAATACTTAAATAAAAACGGATTTCTAATACTAGAAATTGGATATGACCAAAAAGAAGAAGTAATAGATATAGCTAAAAAAACAAACAGATACAGTAACATATACTGTATAAAAGATTTATATAAAAATGACAGAGTTATAGTGATCTCATAAATATTTATTCTAAAAACAAAATCTCCTACCTTGCCTATATATCAAGATATATGATATAATTTTTCATATAGTCAAGTAAATGGAGATGATTTTATGTCTTTTTCTGCAAATATAAAAGAAGAATTAAGTAAAATAAATATTTTTTCTAATGAAAATATTGTAAAAGCCGAACTCTACGGTTATCTTCTTACAATAAATATCAATGAAAACAAAATAAAATTCCTTACAGAAAATGAATATAACATAAATAGACTAAACAAACTATTAAACAGGCTAAAAATAAACTATAATATAGAAATGAAAGGAAACAACTATCTAATTGAATTTAACAAAAAAGATATAGAACTTAGTAAATTAGATATTGAAAATCCCGAAATATCAAAAGCTATAGTTAGGGGAGCATTTTTAGGTGGAGGTTCAATTACAGAACCAGAAAATAGATACCATTTGGAAATAAGACTTGAAACTCCAGAAGCACGAGAAAAAATAATTAAAATAATAAATAGTTTTAACATAGAAGCAAAAACACTAGACAGAAAATATTCATATTCGATATATATAAAAGACGGAGAAGAAATATCAAAAATATTAGCACTAATTGGAGCAAGTGGATCAGTTCTTAAATATGAAGATATAAGAGTAATAAAAGAAACAAAAAATAATGTAAATAGAAAAGTAAATTGCGAAACAGCAAACTTAAATAAAACTATAAACGCATCAGTAAACCAAATACAAGCAATTGAAAAAATAAAAAAGGAAAAAAAGTGGAATAGATTATCTCCAAATTTACAAGAAATTGCAATATTAAGACTAGAAAATCCTGACGCAACACTTGAAGAACTTGGCAAAATGCTTTCTGAACCAATCGGAAAATCAGGAGTAAATCATAGATTAAAGAAAATTATTGAAATATCTGAGGACTAAAATGAAAAAAGAAATAGGATTATACATACACATACCATTTTGCAGGGCAAAATGCTACTATTGTGACTTTATATCATACTCAAATAAACAAAACTTAATAGAAAGTTATATAAAAGCACTAATTAAAGAAATAGAACATATAAATCTTAACCAATATGACATAAAAACAATATACATAGGAGGAGGAACACCTTCTATACTAGAAAGCAAAAAAATCACTCAAATATTAGAGAAAATAACTCCATTTGCACTTCCAGACTGTGAAATTACAATAGAAGTAAATCCAGGAACAGTGGATAAAGAAAAACTAGAACAATATAAAAAAGCAGGAATAAATAGGTTAAGCATAGGACTTCAAAGTACAGATAATACTTTACTTTCAGAAATTGGAAGAATACATAAATATGAAGATTTTTTAAAAGTATATAATCAAGCAAGAGAAATAGGCTTCAAAAATATAAATGTAGATTTAATGCTAGGACTTCCAAAACAGGATTTAAAAAAACTAGAAGAAACACTAAAAAAAGTAATTACATTAAATCCTGAACATATTTCAATATACTCATTAATACTAGAAGAAAACACAATTCTATATAATATGGTTATATCAGGAAAACTAAAACTTCCAAACGAAGAATTAGAAAGAAAAATGTATTGGGAAACGAAAAAAATATTAGAAAGTAATGGATATATTCACTACGAAATCTCAAATTTTGCAAAAAATGGATATAAGTCAAAACATAATAGTGATTGTTGGGAACAAAAAGAGTATATAGGACTTGGAGCAGCTGCACACTCATATCTAAACAATAAAAGATTTTCTGTATTAGAAAATCTTGAAGAATATATAAAAAACATAGATAACAACAATTTTGTTAAAATCATACATGAAGAACAAAAAGATACAGACAAACAAAAAGAATATATGATATTAAAACTTAGAACAATAGAAGGAATAAATCTAAAAAAGTATGAAGAAAAATTTGGACTAAATCCGAAAAAAATATATAAAAAAGAACTAGACAAACTTGTAAAAGAAAATTTAATAGAAGTTAATGATGAACATATAAAACTTACAAATAAAGGATTAAACTTAGCAAATTTAGTTTGGGAAGAATTTATTTAAAAATAATTTCAAAAAAATGCCTAAAATAGGCTAGTTTGTCTAATGAAAAAAACGAAAAAATAAAATGTAAAATACTAACATAAAAATTTCTTCAAAAACATTGCATTTTAAATATCACAATGATACAATGTAAATTGTAAAAATATGAAAAGTAATAAAAACAGAGGTAAACAAATGGCAGGAAAAAAGAAAGTAACTAGAAAGAAAAAAGCTAGACAAGATGCTTATGTACATGCTATAGTTATTATGATATTTAGTATACTTTTAGCAGTATTAATATATATACAATCAGGATATATAGGAGAACACCTAAGCCCAATGCTCGGTGGATTTATGGGCTGGATAAAATATCTTGTCCCAATAGGCACATTTATAATAGGAATTACTCTCATAAAAGAAGAGAGAGATTTTGTAATGCCAAAAGTCTTACAATATATAATTATAATAATGTGTGTATGTGCATTTATGACATCAATACAATTATCAGGAGAAAATAGAGTATTAAATATAAATGACGAATTTTCAGAAATCGTTTCACAAGCATATGATTTAGGAACAGAAAATAAAGGAGGAGGAGTATTAGGAGTACTTGTTGCAGTACCACTAACAAAATTACTAGGAACACTAGGAGCAAATGTTGTACTAGTAGGAGTTGCAATACTACTTATAATATTCACATTTGGAATTAAACCAGCAGAACTTGTAGACAAAATT
Source organism: uncultured Clostridium sp. (assembly GCA_964455415.1). GTDB lineage: Bacteria > Bacillota > Clostridia > TANB77 > CAG-508 > JAAWPK01. The sequence continues at coordinate 8,167 of CAYVWC010000016.1, read as the reverse complement.
TCAAATAAAATCCAAGAAGCAAGAGAATATGAAGAAGACGAAGAAGAAGAAATAATCGAACCTAAGAAAAAGAAAAAAGAAAAGAATAAAAAACCACATTCAGTAATTATGGAAGATCCTTTTGGGGACGATAAAAAAGATAAAAAATACAAACAAGAAGCACAACTTTCATTTGAGGATAATATACAAAAAGAATCAGAAAAGTCAGAAGATTATTTAGAAGCAAACTTGTTCAAAGAAACAGAATTAGAAAAGAAAGCTCCAACTAAACAAGAATTACAACTTGAACACGGACAAATTGTTGAAGATCAAAACTACGAATTTCCACCAATCTCATTATTAGAATTAGGAGAAGGAAGAAAAGTTAGAAGTGAGAAAAAAGCAATTACTGACAATGCGTTAAAACTTCAAAGGACACTACACAGTTTTGGAGTTTCAGCAAAAGTAGAAGATGTATCTGTAGGACCTGCAATAACAAGATATGAATTAAAACCTGCAGAAGGTGTAAGAGTTAGTAAAATTGCAAACCTTGCAGACGATATTGCACTAAACCTAGCAGCACAAAGCATAAGAATAGAAGCACCAATACCAGGAAAACAAGCAGTAGGAATAGAAATACCAAACAAAGAAACAGAAATAGTACATTTAAGAGACGTAATAGATTCAGAAGAATTTGTATGTTCAGAATCTAAATTATCAATGGGACTAGGAAAAGATGTAAGTGGAAAAAGAGTAATAGCAGATATAGCAAAAATGCCACACCTATTAGTAGCACGGAAGTACAGGTTCAGGAAAGAGTGTATGTATAAACACATTAATAACAAGTATTATATATAAAGCAAAACCAAGCGAAGTAAAACTTGTTATGGTAGATCCTAAAATCGTAGAATTATCAGTATATAACGGAATACCACATTTACTTATACCAGTTGTAACAGACCCAAGAAAAGCAGCAGGAGCATTAGCATGGGCAGTACAAGAAATGGAAGATAGATACGCAAAATTTGCAACTAAAGGTGTAAGAGATATCAAAGGATACAATAAAGCACTAGAAAGAGAAAACACAGAAGAGCAAACTGTAAAAATGCCACAAATAGTAATAATAATAGACGAGCTTGCAGACCTCATGATGGTTGCAGCAAAAGATGTAGAAGATGCAATCTGTAGACTTGCACAAAAAGCAAGAGCTGCAGGAATGCACCTAGTAATAGCAACACAAAGACCTTCAGTAGATGTAATTACAGGATTAATCAAAGCAAACATACCTTCAAGAATAGCATTTGCGGTATCTTCTCAAATAGACTCAAGAACAATACTTGATATGCCAGGAGCTGAAAAACTACTCGGTAAAGGAGATATGCTATACTATCCAACAGGAGTATCAAAACCAACAAGAGTACAAGGTACATTTGTCTCAGACAAAGAAGTTGAAAAAATAGTTGACTTTTTAAAGAAAGACGGAGAAACTACATACAATACAGAAATAATGGACTCAATAGAAAAAGCAAATAAAACAGACAAAGAAATAAAAGAACAAGAAGATGAAGACGATGTAGATCCAAGACTTGAAGAAGCAATTGAAGAAGTTATAGAAAATGGAACAGCATCAACATCATTTATACAAAGAAGACTAAAAGTAGGATATGCAAGAGCAGGAAGAATTATAGACCAAATGGCAGAAAGAGGAATAATATCAGGTTATCAAGGAAGCAAACCAAGAGAAGTACTAATGTCAAAAGAAAGATGGGAAGAATTAAAAAACAACCCAGAACCGACAGAAAATACAGAAGAAAGTAATATGACAGAAGAAAACTAAAGGAAAGGGCTTTAAATTTAAAGGATGAAAACTAATGATATTTTATTAAAATTTCAAAGTAATAATGCAAAATTAGAAACTGTACTATCTAAGAAAAAATTTTCAGGAGATGTAAAAAATCTCCTACTTAGCATGCTTTATAAAATAACAAGTTCATATAATGATTATGCAAACATAAAAGTAAATGTAGAAAACAAAAACAAATACATAGAAGACATAATAGACATAATAAAAAGATGTACATCAATAGAAATTGTAAAACCTAGCTCTAAAGAAGGAGAAGAATTTAAAAAAGAAGGAATAACAAGCAAAGTGGATTCATACTTAAATACAATAAAAGTATATCCAACAGAAAAAGCAATGCTTTTTGCACTATTTAAAATGAACGATACAAAAATGTATATTGACGAAAAATATAATCTAATTAGAATTGCACTTCCAGAGCTACTTAACGAAGGAAGAGACATAAATAATATAGAAATAATTCGTGATTTTAATGCCTGGTCTTGGAACACACTTCCAAATGAAATAAGTAATATAGATTGTAACTTAATATATCAAAACTTACTAATACTACTAGGATTTGACTATTTAGAAAACTGGATGAAACAAGAAAAACAAAAAGAGATGTTAGAAAGATTAGAAGAAAAATTAAAGTCAGAATATAATAATGAAGACATAGAAAAACTATTAGGATTAATTTATAGACTATCTATAATAATATGTGTACAAAGAAACAAAAATGAAAAAAATAGATTACTAGATGAAAAAGAGTGGGACGAAAAAGAATTAGAAAGATTAAATAATAAAGAAAAACTTGTAATAGAACTTACAAAAACAAAAAAGAAAAAAGCAAAAGAAATAAGAAAAATAGATAAAATGATTAATGATGAAACCCTTCTTAAAGAAGAATTTGAAAAAAGAAATGCCAAATTATCAGAGTACAAAAAAATATTTAGTTTAAACAATCTTTTAGGAACAATAAAAAAAGAAAGGAAAAAAGCACTAAAAGAAATAGAAGAGTGTAATAAACTACTTGATGCCAAAAGTTATGTAAAAAGAAAAACAGAACTAGAAGAAAATGTAGATTTACTCAAAGAAGTAAAAAGTACAAAAAATAAAGAAAAATACAAAATAGAAATACAAAAAATCTTCATAAAATGCTTAAATCAAAAAGTAGAAAAAATAACAAAAATAGAGCAAAAAAAAGAACTAGTACAAATCCTACGTATTCTAAGATATTATAATTTTATTGTATATGATGAAGAAAAATTTATAAAAGATATAGAAGCACTAGAAATACAAGTAGAAGAACTAGAAGAAAAAGTAATAGAAAAACTATATGAATTTAAAGCATTTGCACAAATAACTAAAAACTTAAAAATGGATACAGAAATCATAAAACCAATACTAACCAGTAGAATAATGAATTTGGAAAATATAAGTATACAATTAGTAAAAAAAGAAAAAAATGTAGAAGTAAATATTTATGACGGAGATATATTAGAGTTAGGGTTTGATATAGAAAATCCAAAAGATATACTAATAAAAGGAAAAAGAAGAACAAAACTATTTATCTAATAATATATCTTAGTATATGTAAAGCATATACAACTATTAGGCAATAATGGGGTATACTTGCTTGCGTTTCATAAAACACCCCAAATGCCTTCTATTTTTTATGAAGGAGGTTCATATGAAAATAACTTTTTTAGGTGCATCTGAAGGAGTTACAGGTTCAAACTTTTTAGTAGAGGGAGCAGGAAAAAAATTCATTGTAGACTGTGGACTTTTTCAAGGCCCTTCAAAAGAAGAAGATAAAAATTATGACGAGTTCGCATTTGATGTAAAAGATATAGACTTTATGCTACTTACACATGCACATATTGATCACTCAGGAAGAATACCAAAACTATACCTAGACGGATATAGAAACCCAATATATGCAACAAAAGCAACATGTGACTTATGCTCAATAATGCTTCCAGACAGTGGACATATACAAGAAATGGAAGTAGAGTGGAAGAACAGAAAAAGGCAAAGAGAAGGGAAAAGCGCATATCCACCACTATATACAGCAGAAGATGCAGAAAAATCACTAGAACTATTTAAAAGCGTAAGATATAATGAATTAGTACAAGTAGATGAAAACATAACTGTTAGATACAACGATGCAGGACATATGCTAGGATCTGCCATAATTGAAGTATGGATAGAAGAAAATGGAAGAGAAGAAAAAATAGTATTTTCAGGAGACATTGGAAACAATGATATACCACTTCTCTCTTCTCCAACAATGATAGAATCAGCAGATTATCTAATTATGGAATCAACATATGGAAATAGACTTCATATGAGAAATGATGATAAAGCCAAAATGTTTTTAAATATAGTATATGATACTATAAAAAAAGGAGGAAATGTTGTAATACCTTCGTTTGCAGTTGGAAGAACACAAGAAATACTATATGAATTAAACAAAATAAAAGAAAACACAAAAGATGATACATTTATAAATAAATATAGATTACTTATGGAAACACCAGTATATGTAGATAGTCCACTTGCAATTTCTGCAACAGAAATTTTCAAACAAAATGAAGACTTATTTGATGAAGATGTACAAAAAGAAATAGAACAAGGAGATAATCCACTTGAATTTGACGGACTAAAGTTCACAAGAACAGCAGAAGAATCAAAAGCACTAAACGAAATAGACACACCATGTATAATAATATCAGCAAGTGGTATGTGTGATGTTGGAAGAATAAAACACCACCTAAAACACAACTTGTGGAATTCAAATAATACAATACTATTTGTAGGATATCAAGCACCAGGAACACTTGGAAGAAAAATAGTAGAAGGTGCAAAAAAAGTAAAAATTTTTGGAGAAGAAATAGTAGTAAATGCTAAAATAGAATATATAGAAGGATATTCAGGACATGCGGATCAAGAGTGGCTTTTAAATTTTGTTTATTCATTTTTCCAAAAACCAAAACAAATTATCTTAGTACATGGAGAAAAAGAAGCACAAAAAGAACTAAAAGAAAAAATAATTGAAAAAACTAATATACCAGTTACAATACCTAAATACGGAGAAATATATAATGTAGGGGAAGAAAAAGTATATTTAGAAGGAAGATTAGAATTAGAGTCTGTAAAAAGAATACAAAAAATTGAAATTATTAATAAAGTTAAAATGTTACGTGATGAGATTTCTGATATGGAAGAAATATTAAGAAATGAAATACTAACAGAAGAAACAAAAGAAGATGAAATTAACAGTATTAATCTTAAACTTAAAGAGATTGAAAAGCTAATTGTTAGCATAATAGAATAATATTAACTAATTTTGTTTATTTCAAATTAAAAAGGAGAAGAAGAAAATAAATGAAAACATATCTAAATGATGCAATAATAGGAAACAAAGAAGTAAAAGTAGGGTTAACCGAAAAAGGAGAAATAGTAAGAATATGCTATCCAAATATAGACTTTAGGCAATTTATAGAATTTCTGCATATGGGAGTAAAAATAAATGACTCTAATTTAATATATCTACATGATGATATAAATAATATATATGAGCAACATTATATAGAAGATACAAATGTATTAAAAACAGAAATAAAAAACACATACTTTAACTTAAAAGTAATACAAACAGACTTTGTAACGACAAGCAGTAATGTAATAATACGTAAATATACATTTGTAAATGAACATGAAATTCCACTTGATATAAAATTTTTAATTAATTCAAAAATGAAAAGCGATGACAACAATTTTGTAAGTAGCAAAGTTATACAAAATGGTATGCTACAATATTCACATGGATATAATATGGCAATTATTTCTAATAGTTTAAAATTAGAATCACATAAGATACATGGAGTAGATGAAGTGATAAGAAGCGGAATATTGCAAGATAAAGACTATATAGGTATGTCAAGCCAAGCAGCAGTAAGCTATGAAGTTGGAACATTAAAGCCAAATGAAGTAAAAGAATTTAGTATCTGCATGTTTATTTGTGATAACAAAGAAAAAAATAAAATTGAAGAAATAGAAGAACAGATAGAAAAAACAAAGAAAATAGATATAGAAAAAGAATTACAAAATACTAAAAAATATTGGAGAAAATACGTAAAAACACATTTAAAAATAGAATTAGAAGGAAGTAGATATAAAGAGATAATAAAAAACATATACACAAGAACAATACTTCTATTTCCACTACTTACAAACTCAAATACAGGTGGAATGTCTGCAGCAATGGAAATAGACGAAAAATTTACAAAATGCGGTAGGTATTCATACTGCTGGCCAAGAGATGCTATATATATAACTAAAGCATTAGACTTAATAGGTATGGAAAAAGAAACAGAAAAATTCTACAAAGTATTTTGTAAAAATACACAATCAAAAAACGGGATGTGGGAACAGAGATTTTACACTGACTGTACACTTGCACCATGCTGGGGATATCAAATAGATGAAACAGCAAGCATTGTGTATGGAATATATGACCACTACACAAGAACAAAAGAGAAAAAGTTTCTAAAAGATAATCTAAAAATGGTAGAAAAAGCCATGAAATTTTTAGAAAAATATGTAGAAGACATAGTAGAAAACAAAAGAGAAATGAGAGTAAGTTATGACTTATGGGAAATGCATGAAGGTATAAGCATATATTCACTTACAAGCATATTTGCAGCATATGAAGCAATGCAAAAGATATATGATGCACTAGCAGAAGAATTACAACAAAACAGACTAAAACAAGAAACAATTACTAAACAAAAAGAAATAATACAGAAACAATTAGTACAAATTAAAAACTACGTATTAGAAAATCTATATGATGAAACAAAGAAAAGCTTTGTAAGAAATATAGAAGACAGAAAACTTGATATAAGTATACTTGGAGTAACAGTACCATTTAGGATGTTTTCACCAAACGAGAAGAAAGTTACAAATACAATAGAAAGAATAAATCTTAATTTAAGAACATATACAGGCGGATATTTAAGATTTGAAGATGACCATTATACAAAAGACAGACCATGGGTTATATCAACACTCTGGATGGCACTTTACTACATAGAAATAAAAGAATACAAAAAAGCCAAAGAATGTTTTGACTTTGTTGTAAGAACAAGCACAAAACATGGATTTCTAGCAGAACAGGTAGACAATAACCAAATGAAATCAGCATGGGTTATAGGACTTGGTTGGTCACATGCAATGTTCATAATTGTACTTGATGAACTAATAAAACTTGGAGTAATACAATAGAAACGTAAATTCACAAAATCCGTTATTTAATAAATACTATTAAATAACGGATTTAAAAAACAATTTTTTATTGTATAGGAAATTGCTATACAACAAGGTTAATTTTCTTATTTATTTTCCTCTTTTTCAGAAATTATTGTTGCTATTTGATAAATAAGTTCTTTCTTTTCAGGAGTACAATCTTTTAAAATAGAGCTAAGCTCATTATTAAGATATGAGTCAGAATTGTCAGAAGCACCATTTAAAATAAAAGCTTCTGATACACCCAAAATCCCACAAAGTTCATTTAAACGTTTTAAATTCAAATGAGTCGCACCAGTTTCAATTCTACTTAAATAAGCAATTGAAACATTTATCATTTCAGAAAGTTGTTCTTGTGTATAACCTTTCTGAACTCTTGCTTTCTTTAATCTTTCTCCAATTAATTTATAGTCTAATGCCATAAAAATTTCCTCCATTTCAACATTAAATTAACATATCAGTTAGTATAACCTGCTATGTAAACCTATATTAGCATGAAGAGAAAGTAATTTTAAGACACATAGAAGTAAACATTTACCAACAGATAAATATTAAATACTCCAAAAACTTCCAACAAATAATGACAAAAATATATTGACAATTACAAAGAAAAAAATGTATAATAAAATCATAAGAAAAAAGGAGAAAACCAACAATGAAAAGTATAAAACCAAACACACTTGCAATTAGTGCTGTATATGCAAGCACTATTGGCAAATATTTATCATACTTAAAATTTCTATTGGAAAATATAAAGTCACAGATACTTTGTAATATATTTTTCTATGTAAAAATATATCCAAAAGTACCTGTGACTTTTGTTGGTTAATTCCTTAAGGTTGTAAAACTAGCCAAAGAAAAAACTAATATAAAAGGAAAACCAAACAAATTGAAAACAGGAAAACTATTTTCAATTTGCATAGTCCTTTAGAAAGGAAAAAACATGAAAAACAAAGTCAAACCAAACAAAAAAGCCTATGTAAGTAGGTTTATTCAAGATTACCAAAAAGAAGTAAAACAAGAAAAAGGTATAAC
>CAYVWC010000015.1:0-18648 GCA_964455415.1 uncultured Clostridium sp. | reverse complement strand
AATAAATCCTGATTTATGTATAGGATGTGGAACATGTGAAAGTGTTTGCCCAGTAGGAGCTCCAGTTGCAAATGAGTAAAGAACAAGATAATATTAATGAAAATATTTATTTAATACACCATAAATGTTAAATTTTAATTTAATATTTATGGTGTATTTTAGTTGAGGGATTAAGATATTTTTTTCGTTGTAATTATATAAAAATTGTGATATACTCCAACTTAGGAGGAAAGATAATGTCAGTATATGAATATAAAACAAGAGTAAGATATAACGATGTAAATGAGGATAATAGATTATCAAACAAGGGATTATTAAACATTTTGTCAGAAGCGGCAGGTGCACATTCAGATGAAGTAGGATATAGTTCAAATACAATGGAAAAAACCAATTATGCCTGGATGCTACTATATTGGAAATTAAGAATATATGAAAGACCGACTTGGAATACTACATTGATAATAAAAACATGGCCTAGGGCATTTTCTAAAGTATCTTCATGGAGAGATTTTGAAGTATATGATAAAGAAGGAAATAAGATTGCAATAGCAAGTACGGAATGGGTTTTGATTGATGCAAAGAAGAAAAGTATAAGTAGAATTACAGAAAAAATGATAGATGAATATGGAATAGTTGAAAAAGAAGTATTTGAAGAGGGATTTTCAGGAAAACTAAAAGAACCAGAAAAAATGGAAAAAATATATGATTACACCGCCAGAAGAAGAGATATAGATGTAAATCATCATGTGAATAATGTAGTTTATCTTGAACTTGCATATGATGCACTTTCACAGGATACTAGTGTAGATTCTAACAATCTAGAAATATTCTATAAAAAGCAAATCAAATTAGGAGAAACAGTTTCAGTTTTTCATGGAGAAACAGAAGATGCACAAATAGTAAGCATAAGAAGCCAAGACGGTAATACACTACATGCAATATTAAAATTTTTTTAAACAGTACGGTCACTTTAATTGACATTGATAAATTTTAATAATATACTTAAATAAATTAAACATAAAATCATATAAAACAAAAGTATTTTAGAAAAATTAACAGTTTTTCTACGTAATAGGAGGAGGAAATTAAATGATTGAAATAAGATGGCATGGAAGAGGAGGACAGGGAGCAAAAACAGCATCACTATTACTTGCTGATGCAGCCTTCAATACTGGGAAATATATTCAAGGATTTCCAGAATACGGACCAGAGAGAATGGGAGCCCCATTAACAGCTTATAACAGAATAAGTGAAGATCCGATAGTAATTCACAGCAATATTTATGAACCTGATTATGTAGTAGTTGTAGATGACACTTTACTTGATGTTGTTGATGTTACTGCAGGATTAAAAAAGACAGGAGCAATAGTAATTAATACTACAAAACAAGCAGAAGAAATAAAACCTAAACTAAAAGGATATGAAGGAGAAATCTATACAATAGATGCTAGAAAAATATCATTAGAGACATTAGGAAAATATTTTCCTAATACACCGATGCTTGCAGCTATAGTAAAAGTAAGTGGAATAATGACAGATGAAGAATTATTAAATGATATGCAAGGTTCTTTTAAGCATAAATTTGCTAAAAAACCTGAAGTAATAGAAGGAAATATGAAAGCATTGAAAATGGCACTTGACGAAGTAAAGAAAATATAATGACAATTTCGAGAGGAGTGAATAATATGAAAATTACAGCAAAAACACCAGCAGAGGAAATGACAATAGCAGGAAATATATATGAAGCAGGAAATGCTAAAGAATTCAAAACTGGAGACTGGAGATCTCAAAAACCAATATTTATAAGCGAAAAATGTAAACAATGTGGGCTTTGCTTCCCAGTTTGTCCAGATGATGCGATTCCTGTAAACAAAGAGCAAAAAAGAGAAGAGTTTAATTATGATTTCTGCAAAGGATGCGGAATATGTGCAAAAGTTTGTCCTTTTGGAGCAATCGAAATGAAATAACTAAAAAAATAAAATATAGTAATTGAGAGGAGATATAAAATTATGAGAGAACGTTTAAGTGGAAATGAAGCAGCAGCAACAGCAATGAAACAAATAAATCCAGATGTTGTTGCAGCTTTCCCTATAACACCTTCTACTGAAATCCCACAATACTTTTCAACTTTTGTAAGTAATGGAACAGTTGATACAGAATTTGTTGCAGTAGAAAGTGAACATAGTGCAATGAGTGCATGTATTGGAGCAGAAGCAGCAGGAGCAAGAGCAATGACAGCAACATCAGCAAATGGTTTGTCATTAATGTGGGAAATGATATATATAGCATCAAGTATGAGACTTCCAATAGTAATGTCATTAGTAAACCGTGCAGTCTCAGGTCCATTAAATATACACAATGACCACTCAGATGCAATGGGAGTAAGAGATGCAGGTTGGATAATGTTATTTTCTGAAAATAATCAAGAAGCTTATGATAATCTACTCATGGCACACAGAATAGCAGAACATAAAGATGTTTTATTACCATTAATGGTATGTCAAGACGGATTTATTACTTCCCACTCTATTGAAAACATAGAACTTGTTGAAGATGAAAAGGTGAAAAAATTTGTTGGAAAATATAAACCAGAACACTACTTATTAAATTCTAAAGAACCAATTGCTATGGGACCATTAGATGTACAAACATATCTTTTTGAACACAAATATCAACAAGCAAATGCAATGAGAGCAGCTAAAAATGTAGTAAAAGAAGTATCAGAAGAATTTGCAAAGATGACAGGAAGAAAATATTCATTTTTTGAAGAATACAAGCTTGACGATGCAGAAATAGCTATAGTTTGTATGAACTCTACTGCAGGAACTACAAAATATGTTGTAGATAATTTAAGAAAAAACGGAGTAAAAGCAGGATTACTAAAAATACGTATGTTTAGACCATTTCCAACAGAAGAAATAGCAAATGCGTTAGCACACTTAAAGGCAGTTGCTGTACTTGATAAAGCTGATTCATTAAATGGAGCAGGAGGAGCACTTTATACAGATATTACATCAAGTATGTATATAAATAAAAAACAAGTACAAATAGTAAATTATATTTATGGATTAGGAGGAAGAGATACTACTTCTTATGAAATCGAGGGAGTATATAAAGATTTAATGGAAATTGTAAAAACAGGAGAAATAGGAAATCCATATAGATATTTTGGACTAAGAAGAGAGGAGGAAAAATAAATGCCATATAATGTAAAAGAAATAATAGCTGAAAAACAATCAAGATTTTCATCAGGGCATAGAATGTGTGCAGGATGTGGAGCACCACCAGTAGCACGTATGGTTTTAAGAGCATTGAAAAACGAAGATAATGCTGTAGTATCTGTAGCAACAGGTTGTATGGAAGTATCTACTTTTATTTACCCATACACATCATGGGAAGATTCTTTTATTCATACAGCATTTGAGTGTGCAGCAGCAACATTGTCAGGAGTAGAAGCTGCTTATAAATCATTAAAAAGACAAGGAAAATTACCAGAAAATGAGCATACAAAATTTATAGCTTTTGGAGGAGACGGAGGAACATATGATATAGGACTTCAAAGCTTGTCAGGAGCAATGGAAAGAGGACATGACATGCTATATGTATGTTATGATAATGGAGCATATATGAATACTGGAATACAACGTTCTTCTGCAACACCACACTTTGCAGATACAACAACTTCTCCAGCAGGAACAAAAATACCTGGAAAAATGCAACCAAGAAAAGATTTAACAGAAATAATGGCAAGTCATCATATCCCATATGCTGCACAAACAATTGCTACAGCTAATTTTAAAGATTTATATGAAAAATCTGAAAAAGCAATTTATACAGAAGGACCTACATTTTTAAATGTACTTGCACCATGTCCTAGAGGTTGGGGATATCCAACAGAAGACCTAATGAAAATAAATAAACTTGCAGTAGATACATGTTATTGGCCACTATATGAGGTAGAAAATGGAAAATATAAAATAAACTATAAACCAGCAAAAAAATTACCAATTGAGGAATTTTTAAAACCACAAGCTAGATTCAAACATCTATTTAAGCCAGGAAATGAATGGATGATAGAACAATTCCAAAAAGAACTAGACGAAAGGTGGGAAGATCTTCTAAAATTAGAAGAAATAACAAATAGAGAATAATTACAAATAGAAGAAGTGTAAGCAATTAAGCTTAACTTCTTTTATTTTGACAGATTAACATTTTATAGAAATTATATTGTAATAAAAAACGCAAAACTTTTCAGTCAAGCATACCAATTATTGTGTATACATCCTAAAAAATGGGAGCTCGCTGAACCCACCTATTTTTTAAGGGGTTTACCTAGACTTTTGGAAATGGCTGTGATATAATTTTTGCATAATAATGAAAAGGAAATAAACTTTATGGAAAATTTTAAATCAGGATTTGTTGCAATTTTAGGAAGAACTAATGTTGGAAAATCAACATTACTTAATTCAATAATAGGAGAAAAAATAGCGATAATGGCTAATAAACCTCAAACAACTAGAACACAAATAAAAGGAATTCTAAATAGAGAAAATTCGCAAATAATATTTTTAGACACACCAGGAATTCATAAGCCAAAAACAAAATTAAGCAATATTATGGTACAGACAGCCTTTTCTTCCGCAAAAGACGTAGATGTGGTTTTATTTATAATTGAAGCAACAAGCAAAGAAATTGGAAGAGGAGATAGATTAATCTTAGAAAAAATCAAAGAAGCGAATAAAAAAACAATCCTTGTGATTAATAAGATAGATTTAGTAAAAAAAGAAGAACTTTTAAGATTAATAGAGCTATATTCAAAAGAATATAATTTTGAAGCAATAATACCAATGTCTGCTATAAATCCAGAAAAAAACGAAGAATTGCTAGAAGAAATAGAAAAGGCACTAGATTATGGACCTAAATATTATGATGATGAGACATATACAGATCAAACAATAAGAACAATAGTAGAAGAAACAATAAGAGAAAAAGCATTAAAATTATTAGATGATGAAGTACCACATGGTATCTATGTAGAAGTACAAAAATTAAAAAAAGGAAAAACCATAGAAAATGAACCAATATTTAACATAGAAGCAACAATCTTTTGCCAAAGAGAATCGCATAAGGGAATAATAATAGGAAAAAAGGGAAACAAATTAAAACAAATTGGTATATATGCAAGAGAAGATTTAGAAAAAGTTTTAGGAGAAAAAGTAAATTTAAAAACATGGGTAAAGGTTAGAAAAGATTGGCAAGACGAGGAATGGATTGTGAAAAAATTTAAAATTGATAGTTAATTTAGTATAAATAAAATAAAAAAATACAAAATAACTATTATAAACAAGAGATAAATGGAGATGAAAGCCGATGATAAGCAAGCTTGCATGGAATGCTTTTAAAAAGACAGGAGATATAAATACATTTCTAGAATTTATAGAAACAAAAAATATAGAAGAAAATTTATTAGAGGAACAAAATGGGAATAGTAAAGACAAAAGCAATTATTTTGAAAGAAAGTAATATGGGAGACTTTGATAAAATGCTCACAATGCTAACACCAGATTTTGGAAAAATTTCGTGTGTAGCAAAAAGTGCAAGAAGACCAAGTAGTACACTCCTTGCAGGAACTCAATTCTTAAGTTTTGGAGAATATGTATTATATAAGGGAAGCGGAGGCACATATCATATCAATTCATGTGAACCAATTGAAGTCTTTTACAATCTAAGAACAGACTTAGATAAGCTTCAGTATGCAGCATATATTACAAAAATCGTAGAAGATGTGACAAATGAAAATGATAGCTCATATAATATTTTGCAACTATTACTAAATACGATATATACAATATCTGAAACGAATATGAATAAAGAGTTAATACTTGCAATTTTTAAAATCAGACTTACATCATTATTAGGATTTACTCCAGATATTAATAAATGTGTAAATTGTGGAGATAAAGAAAACCTTATTTGCTTTAGCATAAAAGACAATGGATTAAAATGTGAAACTTGTGCAAAAATAGACAAGAGTGTAATTAGAATTTCAGAATCAACACTATATGCAATAAAATACATAATCTTAGCACCTGCAAAAAAACTTTTCTCATTTAACATACCAAGCGATTCCGTAGAAGAACTTAGACTTATTGCTAAAATATATCTTGAAGAAAAATTAGAAAAAACATACAAATTTGATAAAATATTTTAAGAAAGTATTGAAAAATCAATAATACTTTCTTTTTTTGTGTTCTAAAACAAAAAGCAGAAGAATATAATATATTAAAATAAAAAATAATTTTTTAATGTGAATTTTTTGTGAAAACCATATTTCCCTAGAGCATGAAGCTTATCTAAATATTACAAAAATTTGACAATTATATAAATAAATAGTATAATCTTATTATTGAAATAGGAGGTTTAAATTCTTATGATAAAAAGTGAACAAGCTTCATTGTCCGTAACAAGAATAGCAATTATAACGATTATAACAATATTTGCTTTAAGTGTTCGGAGTACTTGCCTCAAGCAGTGAAGTAAAAAATGTTAAGATTGTTCTTTCAGATAATTGTGAAATAGAAGTATTAACTACAAAAACAGTAGTTTCAGAAATATTAGAAGAAAACCATATAGTGGTTTTACCAGAAGAAAGCGTAGTGCCAAACTTAGAATCGGAGATTACAGACAATTCTTCTAAAATAGTAATAACTGGAGTAACACAAGATGTATCGGTTGTAACCGCACTTGCAGAAGAAAGCGAAGAAATACATCTAGATCAACTTTTAAGTGCATATAATACAATCGTAGAAAAAATAGAGGTTGTAGAAGAAGAAATATCATATGAAACTATAACAAAAGATACATCTGATTCATCAAGTTCAACAACAGAAACAGTAGTACAAAACGGAGTAAATGGATTAAAAGAAGTTACTTATAAAGTTAAATATCAAAATGATATAGAAATTGAAAGAACTCTTATAAGTGAGGAAATAATAAAAGAAGCAGTTAATAAAATAGTACAAGTTTCAAATGCTACAACAGGAAATTCTCAAACAGTAGATGAAGAAACAGCAACAGAAATTATAAGCAGTAGTTCATCAAGTCTAGCAAGTAAAGTTGAAGGAATAACACCAATAAAGAAAACATTAAATGCTTCAGCATATACTGCTTCAACATGTGGAAAAAGCCCTTCATCACCTTCTTATGGAATAACCGCAAGTGGAGCTAAAGCAACAGCATGGTATACAGTTGCAGCAGGTAGCGGATATGAAATAGGAACTATTATATACATACCATACTTTAAAGATAAACCAAATGGTGGGTGGTTTGTAGTACAAGATAGAGGTAGTGCAATTTCAGATAGTAAAATAGATATATATATGAGTACTTATAATGAATGTGTACAATTCGGTAGAAGAAACTTAGAATGTTATATTTATGAAGTATAATTAATAAAAAGAGCAAGGGGGCGTACTTCTTGCTCATTTTTAAAGTTAGTAAGATAGGGGATGATAAGGTGAAACTTATTTCATGGAATGTAAATGGGTTAAGGGCTGTCCTAAAAAAAGGATTTGAAAACTTTTTTAAAGAAATAGATGCAGATATATTTTGTATTCAAGAAACAAAAATGCAAGCAGGACAGGCAGAAATAAATTTTGCAGACAAATATGAAATGTATTTTAATTATGCTGAAAAAAAAGGATATTCAGGGACAGCAGTGTTTACAAAAATAAAACCAATAAATGTAACATATGGAATAGGTATTGAAGAACACGACAAAGAAGGAAGAGTCATAACATTAGAGTTCGATAAATTCTTTTTAGTTAATTGCTATACTCCAAATGCAAAAAGAGAATTAGAAAGACTAGAATATAGAATGATCTGGGAAGACGAATTTAGACACTATTTATTGGAACTAGACAAGAAAAAACCAGTAATACTTTGTGGAGACTTGAACGTAGCTCATAAAGAAATAGATCTTAAAAATCCAAAATCAAATAGAGGAAATGCAGGATTTACAGATGAAGAAAGGGATAAAATGACTTGCCTTTTAAAATCAGGATTTACAGATACTTTTAGATATCTTTATCCAGACAAAACCGATAGTTATTCTTGGTGGTCATATTTTGCTTCAGCCAGAGAAAAAAATATTGGGTGGAGAATAGATTACTTTATTGTTTCCAAAAGTATAGAAAACAATATACAAGAAGCATATATATATGATAAAATATTAGGTAGTGACCACTGTCCAGTGGGGATAGATATAGAAATTTAAGGAGGGGAAAATATGCAAAAAGATTCTAAAGAATGGAAAAAATGGATATTATGGTTTATATTTGCAATAATCTTAATTTGTATATATAAGCTGTTAGATAATTTTGGAGAAATAACAGAATGGATAAGTAAACTAATTTCAATACTCATGCCATTTATAATGGCACTATTGCTTGCATATTTATTTTATCTTCCATGTAGAAAGATAGAAGGACTATTTGCAAAATCAAAAGTAAAAATAATAAGAAAAAAAGCAAGGTGGATCTCAATATTTATAGTATATCTAGTTGCAGCTCTAATAGTAATAGGAATTATAAAATTTGTTGTTCCAAGTGTATATGAAAGTGTAATGGAACTTGCAACAGCTCTTCCTGAATATTATCAAGTAGCATTAGAAAAAATAAATGAAATTCCAGAAGATTCAATAATTAATAAAGAAAGTCTAAATTCGATGATTGAAGGACTAAACACAATCAAAATAGAAGATTATTTGAATTTAGAAACAATAGCAGAATATGCAAAAGGAATAATAGGGTTTGCTACAACCATATTTGACATTTTTGTAACTGTTGTAGTATCAATATATCTACTCTCAGAAAGAACAGAAATTGTAAAATTTGCAAAAAAACTTTGTGGAGTGATATTTAATATAAAGGCGTATAAAACTATAGGAAAGTACTTTAGAGAGTCAAATGCAATTTTCTTTAGGTTTATATCTAGTCAATTGTTAGACGGAATTGTAGTTCGGAATACTTACAGCAATTGCTATGTCAATACTTAATGTAAAATATGCAATATTACTCGGATTTATGATAGGATTGTTCAATCTAATACCATATTTAGGAGCTATAGTTGCAGTAATAATTGCAATAATAATTACACTGCTTACAGGAGGAATCTCACAAGCAATTTGGATGGCTATAGTAGTTATAATAATTCAACAAATAGATGCAAATATTATTAATCCAAAGATAACAGGGACATCATTAAAAATAAGCCCAATACTAATAATATTTTCAGTAACTGTTATAGGTTCATATTTTGGAATTATTGGGATGTTTTTAGCTGTACCAATTGTCGCCATAATAAAACTTATATTAACAGATTATATAAGGTATAAAGAAGAACAAAAAGAATAAGTTGGGAAGAGAAACAATGTCAAAAAAAATACTAATAACAGAAAAACCGTCAGTAGCAAGAGAATTCGCAAAAGTATTAAAAATAAACGGAACAAATAAAAATGGATATTTAGAATCAGAAGAATGGATAGTAACATGGTGTGTAGGACATTTAGTAACAATGTCATATCCAGAAAAATACGACGAAAAATTAAAATTCTGGAGACTAGATACATTACCATTTCTTCCAAAAGAATACAAATATGAAATAATACCAAATGTAGAAAAACAATTTAATATAATAAAAGAACTCTTACTTAGAGAAGATGTAGATACAATATATGTATCTACAGACTCAGGAAGAGAAGGAGAATACATATATAGGTTAGTAGAGCAAGAAATAGGAGTAAAAGACAAAAAAAGAAAAAGAGTATGGATTGATTCTCAAACAGAAGAAGAAATAAAAAGAGGAATAAAAGAAGCAAAAGACCTAGAAGAATACAATAGTTTGTCAGACTCAGCCTATTTAAGAGCTAAAGAAGATTACCTCATAGGTATAAATTTTTCAAGACTTCTATCAATTATTTATGGAAGAAGAGTAGCAAAACAAATAAACGAAGAAAAAATATCAATATCAGTAGGAAGAGTAATGACATGTGTGTTAGGCATGGTTGTATCAAGAGAAAGAGAAATAAAAAACTTTAAAAAAACACCATACTATAAAATAATTGGAGAATTTGGAGAAAATAAAACCTTCAAAGCAGAGTGGAAAGTAAACGAGAAATCTATCATGTATAATTCTGCAAAACTATATAATGATAGTGGATTTAAAACAGAAAAAGATGCAAAAGAATTTATTACCACATTTCAGGGAAAAAAAGCTAAAGTCTTAGAAATAAAGAAAAGCAAGACAAAAGAAAATCCACCACTTTTATTCAACCTAGCAGAAATACAAAATGAATGTACAAAAAAATTCAAAATAAAACCTGATGAAACATTAGCAATAATACAAGAATTATATGAAAAAAAGCTTGTAACATATCCAAGAACAGATGCTAGGGTATTATCAACTGCTGTTGCAAAAATAATAACAAAAAACTTAAATGGAATAGCAAAAGGATATAATGATGAAGAAATTCAAAGATATATAAAACAAATGTCAGAAGAAAAATACTCAACAAATATTATAAAAACCAAATATGTAAATGATAGTAAAATAACCGACCACTATGCAATAATACCAACAGGAGAAGGATATGAAAATTATGATAAATTAAACGATTTACAAAAACAAGTTTATAAAATAATTGTAAAAAGATTTTTAAGTATTTTCTATCCACCTGCTGAATTTAACAAAATCTCTGTCACAATATCAATAGATAATGAGGAATTTACTGTAAATGGGAAAATCTGTACAAAAAAAGGATACTTAGAAATCTTAAAACCAAAACAAGAAAACAAGGAAGAAAGTGAAGAAACAAATGATTTAACCATATTAAACTCATTAAAAAAAGGACAAGAAGTAGAAATAAAAAACTTTGAAATAAAAGAATCTGAAACTTCACCACCAAGTCGATATAATTCTGGCTCTATAATACTTGCAATGGAAAATGCAGGAAAACTAATTGAAGACGAGGAATTAAGAGAACAAATAAAAGGAGCAGGAATTGGAACTAGTGCAACAAGAGCTGAAATAATTAAAAAACTTGAAAAAATAAATTATATAGCAATAAATAATAAAACACAAATAATTACTCCTACTGAAAAAGGAGAACTTGTTTACGATGTAGTAAATAAATCTATGCCAGATATGCTTAATCCAAAGCTCACAGCAAGCTGGGAAAAAGGATTAGAAATGGTAGCAAAAAAAG
Organism: uncultured Clostridium sp.; assembly: GCA_964455415.1. Classification (GTDB taxonomy): domain Bacteria; phylum Bacillota; class Clostridia; order TANB77; family CAG-508; genus JAAWPK01. The sequence continues at coordinate 7,385 of CAYVWC010000015.1, read as the reverse complement.
AAATAGATTCCAACGAATTTATGCAAAAATTAGAAAATTACATAAAATCTAAAATAAATAAATTAGTAATAAGGTAAAAAAATACTAAAAGAATACATATTTTCACAAAAAAATAATAGAAATCATAATATATAAACATAAGGGAAGGTGAAAATAATGTATTCTTACATAATAAATGGAGGAAGAAAACTAGAAGGAGAAACCTATGTATCAGGTTCAAAAAACGCATCACTTCCAATAATCGCTGCAACTATTCTAAATGGTGGAATTACAAAACTATATAATATATCTAACATACATGATACACAAATGATGTTTGAAATACTTAAAAAAATAGGTTGCAAAGTAAAGAGAAATAATGGTAAAATAATAGTTAATTCAGAAGAAATTATAAGTCATGAAATCCCAGACGACTTAATGAGACAAATGAGATCATCGGTTATAATAGTAGGAGCAATAATACGGAAGAACAAAAAAAGCAAAATTCTCATATCCACGGAGGATGTGATATTGGAGCAAGACCAATAGACTTACACTTGAAAGCTTTTAGAAATCTAGGAATAAATATAAAAGAAGAAGCTGGATGTATAATATGCACTACAGAAAAAATAACACCAGCAAAAATACATTTAGATTTCCCAAGTGTTGGAGCAACAGAAAACATTATGCTAGTAACCTGTTTGGCAGAAGGAGAAACAATCATAAAAAATGCAGCAATGGAACCTGAAATAGTAGACTTAGCAAATATGCTTAACAAAATGGGAGCTAAAATTGAAGGAGCTGGAACTAGTGAAATAAAGATTACTCGGAGTAAAGAAATTAAAAGATGTTAGTTACAATGTAATGCCAGACAGAATAGAAGCAGGAACACTACTATGTGCAGCAGCAGTTACACGGAGGGAATATAAAATTAGAAAAAATAATACCAGAGCATCTAGCACCTATATTACATAAATTGGAAGAAAGTGGTTGCTATATAAATATAAAAAAAGACTATATAATGCTTGAAGCACCAAGAAGACTAAAAAGCATAGAAATAAAAACAATGCCATACCCAGGTTTTCCAACAGATATGCAATCAATATTTGCAAGTACCCTTGCAACAGCTAAAGGAACATCATTAGTAATAGAAAATATATTTGAAAATAGATATAAATATGTAAATGAATTAAGAAAAATGGGAGCAAAAATCACTGTAGAAGGAAAAATCTGTGTTATAAAAGGAATAAGAAAATTATATGGGGCAAATGTAGAAGCAACAGATTTAAGAGGAGGAGCAGGACTAATAATAGCAGCACTAAATGCCAGAGGAAAAACAGTAGTAAATAATGCTAAATACATACTAAGAGGATATGACAGCTTAGATAAAAAACTAAAAATGCTTGGAGCACAAATAGAATTGAAAAATATCTAAAAAAGGTTAAACATATTATCTAATAGTAAAAATACTATTAGATAATATGAAAATGAAAAAAGTAACAAAGGAGGGAAAAGTCTAAATGTCGAGAAAAAAGACAAAAGGTATTGATGATGATGAAATAATCATTGGATATAATACTAAAAAGAAAAAGGACAACCCTCCAAAGAAACAAACTAAAAATAGCAAAAAAAAGAAAAAGAAAAATAAAAAGAACAAATGGAAAAAAGTAAAAAAGATACTTCTACTTATTTTAAAAATAATATTAATACTTGCAATACTTGTTGGAATAGGAGCATTTTTATTTGTATCTCCAGTATTTAATATAACAGAAATAAAAGTTGAAAATGCAAATAAGATAAGTGAAAATACATATATTGCCTTATCAGAAATAGAATTAGGAGAGAACATATTTAGAATAAGTAAATCAAAAATAATAGAACAGATTAAAACAGAAAGCTATGTAGAAAGTGTACAAATAAAAAGACAATATCCAGGAACAATAGTTATAACAGTAACAGAAAGAACACCCGCATACATGATAGAAAAAAATGGCGGAATGTATGCCTACATAGACAAAAATGGATATAACCTAGAAACCAATGCAGAAGCACTAGAAATACCAATTTTAATAGGAACAGTAACAGATATTGAAAATTTAGAACTCGGAGCAAGAGTTTATGATGAAGACTTGTCAAAGTTTAATGATTTAATTAAAATAGTAGATGCAATAAAAAACAATAATATAGAAGAAAGACTAATAAGTATTGATATATCAGATGATAGCAACTATATACTAGAATTTAGTAACTCAAATAAAACAATTATTTTAGGAGATACATCTGAACTTAGTACAAAAATGCTATGGATAAAATATTTTATGGAAAGAACAGAAGAAGGAGCTGGAACAGTACATTTGAGTAATATTGACAATGTATATTTTGAACCAGAAAGATAAATGAATTAGAAAGGAAGTTAAAATGAAGGAAAAAACAAAAATTGCAATAGCCATTGGAATTATGTGTATGCTTCTAACAGGAGCAATCCTAGTACAATTAAATACTATAAAAGAAGCAACTCAAATTGTTGGAACCTCATACGCAGAAGATAAGCTAAAAGATGAAGTTTTAGCTTGGAAAGAAAATTATGAATCATTATATGAAGAACTAGAAGAAGCAGAAGCGGAGCTTGAAAAAGTAAGACAAGAAGTTACATCAGATAATAGTAGAGGTGCAGAACTTGAAGCACAACTAACAGAAGCAAATAAGCTTCTGGGACTTACAGAGCTTACTGGAAGCGGAGTAATAGTCACTCTTTCAGATAATGACCAAGTTACAACAAAAGATTTAAGTATAGATGACGATATAAGCACTTATTTAATACATAATAATGATGTAATGAATATAATAAATGAACTATTTAATGCAGGAGCAGAAGCAATATCAGTAAACGGACAAAGAATAATTTCTACAACAGCAATAGACTGTATAGGAGCAGTTATAACAGTAAATGGAGTAAAACTAAGTTCTCCTTTTGTTATATCTGCTATAGGAAATCCTGAAAGTTTATCTGGAATTGCTAGACCAGGAGGATATTTTGAAATAATAAATTCAACAGGAGGCATTGCAAGCATAGAAAAATCAAATAATGTAACAGTAGCAAAATATAATGGAACAATTACTTCTAAATATATGCAAACAGTAGAGTAAAAGGAGGGAAAAGATTGAAAATAAATAAAAGCAAAATTGCAGCAGCAATAGTAATTGGAATAATGAGTTTTATGATGATATATGTAATTTTGATACAATTCAATATTGTACAAGAATACGACGGAGAAGAAATAGAACTAATGAGAGAAACAGAATTAAAAGAAACTCTAGCAACATATAAAGAAAAATACGAAGAAACATATAATGAATTAAGTAGTACTCTTGCAAAAATCGAAGAATATAGAGCAGATGAAAAATCAGAAGAAGATGCTATAGCACTTTTAGAAGAAGAATTAAATCAAGCAAATATGTTACTAGGAAAAACAGATGTAACAGGAGAAGGAATAATCATAACAATAGAAAACACAAGTGTAGACGGAACAAGCGATGTTATGGCAGTTAGTACAGCAGATCTTCTTAGTTTAGTTAATGAACTAAGACTTGCAGGAGCAGAGGCAATATCAATAAATGGAGAAAGAATAGTATCAAACAGTGATATATTCGATGTTGGAAATTTTATATACATAAATGGTCAAAGAACAACATCTCCTTATGAAATAAAAGCAATAGGAGACAGAAAATATCTCGAAAGTGCTTTAAATATCAAAGGAGGTTATATGGATGTATATACATTAAACGGATATAACATAACAATGGAGTCAAAAGAGGACATTGTTATTGGAAAATATGAAGGCGAATTGACCTTAAATTATGTTAAAGAATAGGAGGAAGAAAATGATAATACTTGCAATAATAATAGGATGTTTAGTTGGTATAATTTTTGGAGTAAACGCACCTGCGATTTCGTATTTATATTCAGATTATTTAGCAATATCAATAGTAGCAGCATTGGACTCTGTATTTGGAGGAATAACAGCAACATTAAAAGAAAATTTTGATTTTAAAGTATTTGTTACAGGTTTTTTTGGAAATGCAATCTTATCAATGCTATTGACATTATTAGGAAACAAATTAAATGTTGATATATATTTAGCAGCTATAGTCGTTTTCGTAGGAAGGATGTTTAATAATCTAACAATTATAAGAAGATTTTACTTAGAAAAATGGAATAATCTTAAAGAAAAAAAGAAAGCAAGCAGTGAAGCAGAAAGTAAGTAAATCAAAAATAAAGCACATCTCAAAAAGCTGATGTCTTAGGCGTTAAAGACGTTAGCTTTTTAGTGTGGAGATATAACAAAACTGTTACAAAAATATTACAAAAATATTACAATTTCTATTGACATTTTTTGCAAAATATTATATTCTTATTTAGTAGAAATTTCCTATTAAAATAAGAAAAAAATTAACAACAAAAAACTTATTTAAAATAAGAAAAAATCTAAAAAATGGAGGAGTTAAGATTGGCAATAGGTGATATAATTGTTGGCTTAGATATAGGAACTTCTAAGGTATCTGCTATTGTTGGAGAAGTTAATAACTTTAGTCAAATAGAGATAATTTCACAAACAAAATGCAAATGTCACGGTATACAAAAAGGGAAGATAGTAGATGAAGATGATATAAGTCTATCAATAGCCAAAACAATTCAAGATGCTGAAGATGAAGCCAATTTAAAGATACACTCTGCTTATGTTACAGTTCCAGGAAAATATATTACTATAGTACAAAATAGTATTATAAAGGAAGTAAAAGATAAATATGCAGGAATATCAGTAAAAGACGTTGGTGCAAGTATAATGCAAGTCAAGGACATTGAAATGCCAGAAGGAAAAGCAATAATTGATATTGTCCCTGAATGCTTCATATTAGATAATGGAGAGGTAGTTCAAGATCCTGTGGGATGCTTAAGCTCAAATTTTACATTACAGGCTCAAATAATATTAGTAGATAGAGAATATATGAAAAAGATGAGTTCTATATTAAAAAAAGCAGGAATAGAACTAGACGGAATGGTACCAACAACTCTTGCAGAGAGAAATTTGGTACTAGATAGAAATGAATTAAATGACAATGTTATGCTTTTAGATATAGGTGCAGGTAATACTGAAATAGGAGTATTTGAAGGAAATAAATTCGTATATACAAATACCATACCACTAGGTGGAGATACAATTAAAAGAGATATAGAATTAGTCCTAAATATATCAGAAGAAGAAGCTGATAAGTTAAAAAGACAATATGGATTAGCACTAAAATCATTTATAGATAATGACAATGATATATTCTTAAATACATATAAAGGTGAACAAAAGAACAAAACAATTAAAAGTTCTGAACTTATAGAGATAATAGAAGCAAGAATTGAGGAAATGTTTTCTCTAATTAATAGAGACATCATTAATCAAGGAATAAAACAAAGGATTAACAATGTAATCTTAACAGGACAAGGAATAACTAATATTAATAAAAGCGATGTGGCAGGAAAGATTACATTAAATATACCTGTAAAAATCTCAACAGGAAGATTAGTAAGCACAATAAAACCAAGTTTTAGAACAGCGTATGCACTGGTAAGGTATGTGGCTTCAAAGCCATTTTCAAAATCCGTATCAAGTACGATTGATGTAACAACTGATGAAAGTATCTTTAAAATGATATTAGAAAGAATAAAAGAATTTTTTTATAGTTAAGGTTAAGGGAGGAACAAGAGTATGTTAGGTTATGATGAAATGGACAGAAGTATGGATGAAAACGCGATAATAAAAGTAATAGGAGTAGGAGGTGCTGGAAACAATGCTGTAAACAGGATGATAGCAAGTGGGATAAAAGGAGTAGAATTCATCTCTGTAAATACAGATAGACAAGCCTTAAAAAACTCAAATGCAAGCACAAAAATACAAATAGGAGAAAAAGTAACTAGAGGACTAGGTGCTGGAGCAAATCCTGATATCGGAGCTCAATCAGCAGAAGAAAACAAAACAGAAATAGCAGAATCATTAAGAGGAGCTGACATGGTATTTGTTACTGCTGGAATGGGAGGAGGAACAGGAACAGGAGCAGCACCAATAGTTGCCAGCGCAGCAAAAGAAATGGGAATACTAACAATAGGAGTTGTAACAAAACCATTTACATTTGAAGGCAAGAAAAGACTATCACAAGCAGAAAGAGGTATAGAAAGTCTAAAAGGAAAAGTAGATGCCTTAGTAGTAATACCTAATGACAAACTATTACAAATAATAGATAGAAAAACATCAATGGTAGATGCCTTCATTATGGCAGATGACGTATTAAGACAAGGTGTACAAGGAATATCTGACTTAATAGCAAACCCAGGACTTGTAAACCTAGACTTTGCAGACGTAAAAACAATAATGCTAAATACTGGAATGGCACACATGGGAATAGGAAGAGCAACAGGAGAAAACAGAGCAGAAGACGCAGCAAAACAAGCAATACAAAGTCCATTACTAGAAACATCTATTGAAGGAGCAAGAGGAGTAATCATAAATATAACAGGTTCAAGCAACATAGGATTACAAGAAATCAATACAGCAGCAGAACTTGTACAAAGAAGCGTAGATCCAGAAGCAAATATTATATTTGGTACAGCAATAGATGAAACATTAGAAGATGAAATCGTCATAACAGTTATCGCAACAGGATTTGATAAAGATAGACCAACAGCAAGTATGGGAGTTGAACAAATAGTATCAAAAGCATGGGATAAGAAAATTACTTCAGTTCCAACATCAGGCGAAAGTTCAAATCCAAATTCACAAGACCTAGACATACCTTCATTTCTTAGAAAAAATAAAGGGCTAAATAAATAAAATATATTGAGGACACCTATCAATCTTAAAAACATGATAGGTGTCCTCAAAATTTAACAAAAAAATTCAAAAAAAATGAAAAAAAGTGTTGACTTTGTAGAGTGATTATGTTATCATAATTATACACTAATCAAAACGATAAAAACATATTAAAAAGTGTATATAATATAAATATACAAACTAGTAATGTTTAAGGTCAACAAAAAAATCAAGCAGTAAATTACTGGTTTTTATTTTGCCCTAAAATAGGGAATAAAAGTTTTTAAAAAAACTTTTAAAAAAGTGTTGACAAACGACTTTGAAAAGTGTATAATTTAAAAGTTCCACAACTTTAGGAACAAAAAAAGTACATTGAAAAGTAAACAAAAAATCCTTTAAGAAACCAAGCGGAAATACATGCAAATATGTATAAAGTAAAGAAAAATAATGAGTTAAGAGAACTCAAAAAACGAATAAAATGGTTTTCGAACAATAAGCGAGTAATACAAGGCAACCGAAGCAAAAAAGCGGAGGCGTACTAGTGTACGT
>CAYVWC010000014.1:0-20511 GCA_964455415.1 uncultured Clostridium sp. | reverse complement strand
GATATACCTGTGTGTGTGTGTGTGTGTGTGTACAGCCTCTAGGCTTACAGCGTTTTTCATTTTAATTTTTCTCCTTTGTTTCTTGCTTTCTTTTGATACATCTATTTTACTTTATTAAAACTTCATTGTCAAGCAATTTTTAAACTTTATAAATTAAAGTTATTTTTATATTTAACCTTTCAAAAATTTACATTTATGCTTCTCTTTTTCTTTTCTTTTAAGTATTCGATGCTTTTTTGCTCTAATAATGTAAAATCACAACATCTATTTTTTATTCTTGGTGGTATTGTATCATTTATTCTACTTTCATATAATTCCATTGCTTTATTTCTCAAATTTACTCCATATCTGTTTAACCAATGTATTTGATTATTCAATAAAATTCTATATTTTCGTTCGGCATTTGTTAACGCTTCGTTAATATCCAGATTTGCATATGTATATTCGCTTTCTGGAATAGGTATCATATTATTAAGATTAATTGCCCCAAGTTTACCACTATCAATTTTATAAAAGTCTATTTGATTTTTCATATGTATATGCTTTGGTTTTGGAGATGAGAGTGGCGCAAAAAATTTACAAGACTTTATTTCAAATAATACTCCTATAAAAGGTCTTAATTTTTTTATTCCAAAATTATATGTAACTCTATAGTCAAATTCTCTTAAATAATCACAATATTTACTGTTTACTACTACTAATTTATACATTTTTTCATTTTTCGGCATATTTTCCCTCCTATAAATAAGGACTAGAGTTAAATTCTCTAGCCCCGCTTTTTTAATTCCCTCTTAATGGTGGGGATCACCGCTTTTTTAATTCCCTCTTAATGGTGGGGATCACCGCTTTTTTAATTCCCTCTTAATGGTGGGGATCACCGCTTTTTATTGATACATTTCTGTATCTTTATTAGTATATTTATTATACTATATAATATGTAAAATTTCAATATTTTTGAAGGATTTTTTCATAATTATGAAACTTTTGTAATAACGAAAAAGACGTTCTTTTTAAGAACGCCATTTTTTTAGTTTTGAGTGTATGGTAGCACTGCAATATGTCTAGCTCTTTTAACTGCAAGAGTTATATCTCTTTGATGTTTTGCACAAGCTCCAGTAGCTCTTCTTGGTAATATTTTACCTTTATCATTTATAAATTTCTTTAATTGATCTGCGTTTTTGTAATCTAATACTAAGTTTTTATCTGCACACAATGGGCAAACTTTCTTTCTTTGTTTTCTAAACTTAGGATTATAATCATCATCATTGTTTCTGTTATTTCTTCTATTATTTTGTTTTTTATCTGCCATTTTCTTCCCCCCTATCTTAGTAATTTTTAAAATGGCAAGTCATCACTAGGTGTTAATTCAAACTCACTATTTTGTGCTATATCTGTACCAAAAGTATTTTCAAAATTTGCACTATTATCTCCATTGTTTGTATCTCTTTTTCCTTCAGCAAAGTATGCTTCTTCTGCGATAACTTCTGTTACATAACGTTTTTGTCCTTTTTCATCTTCCCAGTTTCTTGTTTGAATTCTACCTATTACTCCAACTTGCTGTCCTTTTTTAAAATATTTGCTGCAGAATTCTCCTTGTTTCCCCCATGCTACTATGTTTATAAAATCAGCTTGTCTTTCTTCTCCTTGTCTTACAAATCTTCTATTTACGGCTAAAGAGAAACTTGCAACTAAAGTATTGTTTGTTTGAGTGTATCTTACTTCTGGATCTCTTGTAAGTCTTCCCATTAATATTACTTTGTTCATTAATTATTCCTCCTTGATATACTTAATTTTCCTCTTTCTGGATTTATATATCTTGGCTTAAGTATTGCACAAACAACACTTAAATTAAAGATTATTTTTCATCTTTTCTAACTACGATAAATTTTATAACTTCATCTGTAATTCTGTAATTTCTTTCTAGTTCAGCAATTAATTCTGGTTTAGCTTCAAAGTTAAATAAAACATAATATGCTTCTTTGTTTTTCTTTATTTCATAAGCTAATTTTCTTTTTCCCATTTCATTAACTTCTGATACTTTACCTTCAGTATTGATCAAGTCTGTGAATTTAGCTATTAACGCTTTCATACCTTCTTCATCAACATTTTGATCAATAATGATTATACTTTCGTATTTGTTCATTATCTTCACCTCCTTATGGATAATAGCCCACTTCTAAAAAATGAGCAAGGACGAAAATTGACTTTCGTCTAATTAACACTTGATATTCTACCATATTTAACATAATTTTGCAAGTTTTTTACTAAAATAATGATGTGCATTATGAAAATATTATATATCTAATGATACTGTTGGGTTTTTACCAACTGTATGATATACAACTCCTTTATAAGTTACCCCCTTTAGATAATATATAACATGACTTTCAACATTTATGATATATGAGTTTTCAGAAAGTGTTAAGTAGTCTTCTCCATAATTTAGGGTTATATTATCTAACTTACTTAAATCAATTGTATAATAATCTTCTCCGTCATTTCCTGAAAGATCACTTATAACACTTTGTAATTCTGTTTTTTTGTATACATTACCATAAATCGGTAATTCCTCGTGTTCTACATAATATGCTGCAATTCTGTCATTTAATGCTGTTATATCATTATCCAATTTTGTAAGTTTTGATATTTGTATTGAATTATAAGAATTAGTTGTAAGCACTCCAGTTATTATTATAAGCAGTAGAACTGTTATAACAAGTGTTGTCATTGTAATCGCTTTTTCATTTTTCACATTATTTTTTATTATTTTTATCATACGTTTTCTATTCCTTTCAGCTAATTATATATATAGTTTACTATTAATCTCGATTTATTGCAATATTATTTTTTAATATTTTATATGTTTTTATTTTCATTTTAGATATTTTACTAGATTTTATTACGACTATCCAAATATAAATCAAGACAAAAATATAAGATATATTTTTAAATATAATACTTATAAATATAGTCAAACAGGTTAAAAGTATTGCCATTACTTTGGAAATATTATCTGTTATTTGTAATGCTGATATTTTACCAAAAAAGATATGCAATATATTTTTTAAAATTCTTCCTCCGTCTAGTGGGTATATACATAGCATATTAAATGTAAATATCAATATATTTATATATATTAATGTATGTATTTCAATCTTTAATATGTATTCTATAAAAATAAATAATATTATTAAAGATAAATTCACTAATGGACCCGCCAATGCTATAAATATCTTTTTTAGTGCTAAAAGATTTCCATTTAATATTTTTTTATTATAATTTTTTGTATCCACTCTAAATGATATACCAAACCCTATTGGTAGTATCTCTAATTTTTGTACTTTAAACCCTAATATTATTCCACATAAAATGTGCCCACATTCATGTAAAAAAGCAAATATCATTAGAAGAAGATATGTTTTTAATTCTCCAGTTAAACAAAAAAATAAGACAAATATAAAAACTTTTAAATTAAATCTTATCTGCAATATATTCCCTCTTTTCTTTAAAAGTCTAATATTAGTCTAGGATCTATACAGGTGTCATTTATTCTGATTTCAAAATGTAAATGTGGTCCTGTCGTATTCCCGAGTTGAACCAACTAATGCAATTTCTTGCCCTTGATTTATAACATCTCCGAACTGACACCAGAAGTTCGCTACAGTGTGCATATACTGTTTTTACTTCTCCATTTTCTATCATAATATAATTACCATAACTTGCAGAATATCTAGCTATTACTACTGTTCCACTTGTTGATGCTACTATACTTGTTCCTGATGATGATGCAATATCTATTCCCTTATGATATGTTGACATTATGCTTGACGTAGCTTCTCTTGTCCCAAATTCTGATGATACAGTTCCTGATAATGGTAATATAAATGAGTACTCTTGTTTTATTCTGTCTGTTTCACTTAACTCTAAGTTTTCTATTTCTGTTTGTCCTGTTGTTTCTTCTATTTCTGTAGAAACAGCAATATTTTCACCATTGATACTTTCATCTTCACTTTCTACTACTTCATTTTCGCTTTCATCTACAATCTCATTTATTATTTCTTCTTCAGAGGTAGTTACATTTGGAATATATTTCTTTATTGTATCTACTATATTATTGTATATGTAAACAAAATCAACATCATGTGAAATTAATTCTTCTGTTTTATTTAAGGCATCCTCTGAGAAACTATAGTTAGTCGTATTTACTAGATGAAAAATAAAATATATTAGCATGCATATTATTATTTGTAAAATAACTTTTTTTAGTAATTTAAAATTTTTTGCTTCTGACACATTTACTGTAGCCCTTTTTGTTCTTTCTCTTAAGCTCTGTCTTTGTGCATAAATTTCTTCAGCTCGCCTTATTCTTTCATTTTGACTGATTGCCCTTTCCATTTGTGCCTCCTCTTTTATCTTTACTTATGTTATATCTAATTTATATGTCCAAATTAAAGTTTTTAGCACTAAAATAAGAACATATACTTTAAGTCTTAGTATATGCTCTTATTTTATTCATTACTATTTTATTATACTTATAATAATCCCCATTATTAATGTTAAAGTCATAAATATACTTAAAATTTGTAATTTTTTATATTTAATATTTATATTTTGTATATATTTTTTTGTTGGTTTTTCATTTTCTTTTATATAATTTTGGATTATTATTTCCGCTTCCCTCACTGCCAATTCTTGACTTCCTATTAACTGCTTTTCATTACCATTTACACTTTTATTCTCAATTTTCTCTTTATTTTTAACTTTAACATTACTTTTTAATATTACGATTGCCTCGTCAATAATATTTGACGGTATATCTTTTATGACTATTATATTTTTCATCTGACTTGTGTTCATAATGTATGTACCTCCTATATATTTCCTATATAGTCAGTATTTCCATATTTAGATTAACTTATACAAAAATTAGTCTTTCTCATCATTATTACCTGATGCTATTATTATGCTTATATCATCTTTTTTCTTATATTTTGTTATTATATCATTTGAAAATGATGCAATTTCATTTGATAATATTATAGTTTTACAATCATTTTCAATCAGTTCTTTTATTTTCTTATCTGTGTTTTCAGGATCATCTAAATTATATACATTAAATCCAAGATTTTGAAATATTTTAAAACTTTTTGTATCATTTTTACTTTTAATCCAAGATATTTTCAATTTTAATCACCTGAAATTTATTATTTGGCTTTTTTTATTCTTTATTCAAAAAAGTGCCCTTAGAATTTAATTTTTATTCTAAAGGCTCTTAATATATTATTTTATCATGTATATATTTTCTCCTGGATAAGCAATTTTTATATTATCCATTTCTAATGCTTTAATTACTATTAAATTAATTCTTGTTTTAAATTCGAGGAAGTCATCATAGTTAACAATTCTTGTATATAAATATATTTTTAATTTTAATGATTCTTCTCCAATACTATCAAAATATACCCTAACTGTATCGTCTGTTACGTCTTCATCTGATTCTAAGACACTTTTTAACATAACTGTAGCTTTTTCAATTACTTCGCTCTTTGTTTCTAATGGCAAACTAACTTCTATATTAATTCTTCTTTTTGTCCTCCTTGAGTAATTTACCACTTCACTACTTGTTATTGTGGAATTTTGTACTGTAACTATAGCATCTTCTGAAGTTCTAATTCTTGTACATCTAAATTTAACTTCTATGACTGTTCCTTCATATGTTGCTACTTTAACATAGTCTCCAACAATAAATGGCTTATCTGAAACAATTGCCATACCACTAATTAGACTTTCAGTTAAATCCTGAGCAGCAAGTGCTATAACTGCACTGGTTAATCCTAAGCCCGTAATTATTCCATTTATATCATAATCTAGCTCTGATATTATAATGAATACTGCAATTATATATACTCCTACTTTCCCAAACTTACTTAGCGTTTTTACTATGGTGTCGTCTTCGTCAACTCTATCACTTTCTTTAATCTTTTTTATTAGTTTAGACTCTGGGGCAAGTAAATTTGCAACCGTTCCTGCTATGTTCCAGATTATTAATATTCTAATTATTGTATTACATATTTCAAACCAATCGTCTGGTAATCTTAGCACTAATAATGCTATATATATTCCTATGAAAAAGAATATCTTTTTTATTGATTTATATAGTGGATGTTTTTTTATCTTTATCTGATCTTTTTCCTTTAGTTTAAATATCTTTATTACTAAAAATGAGAAAAATGAACTTATCATAGTAGATAATATGATTATAACTATGGCAATTATGATATCTAATATTCGATTTTCTTTTATATCTGTAAATGTTTCTATCCAACTATTTACTTGTTCCATATATTATTTCCTTTCATCAAAAATCATATATATTTTATCAGATATCATTTTAAATATCAAGCATCCATTTTATCCCAAAGAACTAGTTTATCATTTTTTAGAGTTTCTTGTACATCTATAATTCTTTGATTTGAAGAACCTCTAAACTTTAAACTTGGATTTTTTAATTCTTCCACAAATTTTCCGTCTACTACATAGTCTATGTATTGTAATAATTCGTTTGTTGTTTTGTTTGTTTTTGCCATTCCGTTTAATACTTGCTTATCGAAAAGAAATCCTGTATAACACCAAATTGGTTTATCTGGGTAAAGTTCTTTTGCTTTTTTTACTATTGGAAGTAATCCTTCCTGATTTTTAAGTTCTAGTGGCTCTCCACCGAGTAAAGATAGTCCCTTTATATAGTCTGGTTTTAAAGCTTCCATGACTTCGTTTTCTTCTTTTTCTGTAAATTCATTTCCGTAGTTAAAGTCCCATGTTTCTGTATTAAAACATCCTTTGCAATGATGATTACAACCACTAACAAATAATGATACTCTTACTCCTGGTCCATTAGCTACATCACATTTTTTTATTGTTGCATAGTTCATATTTTTTGCTCCTTTTATTTTATCTGTTCTAATTATAAATGTAGTACTCGTGATTTAATTTCTTTTGTTTTTCCTTCGTTCCAGAAATTTTCGCCTAAATATCCACATGTACGTCTTACTACATTCATTTTGCTTTTATCTTTATTTCCACAATTTGGACATTCCCATTCAAAATGTTCATTTATTAATATTTCTCCGTCAAATCCACATATCTGACAATAGTCTGATTTTGTATTAAACTCTGCATATTGAATATTGTCATATATAAATTTCACAACTTCTTCTAAAGCATCTAGGTTGTGCCTCATATTAGGAACTTCAACATATGAAATAGCTCCTCCTCCTGATAATCTTTGGAACTCACTTTCAAATTTTAATTTTGAAAATGCATCTATTTTTTCTCTTACGTCTACATGATATGAGTTTGTATAGTAGCCCTTATCAGTAATGTCTTCGATACTTCCAAATTTTTCTTTATCTATTCTTGCAAATCTGTAACATAGACTTTCTGCTGGTGTTCCATATATTGAGAATCCAATTCCTGTTTCTTCTCTCCATTTTAAAGTAGTATTTCTTAAATGTTCCATTACTTTTAGTCCAAATTCTCTTCCTTCTTCTGTTGTATGTGATACACCTTTTACTGCTTTTGTTACTTCATATATTCCAATATATCCTAGTGATAATGTTGAATATCCATTTTTTAATAGTTTGTCTATTTTTTCTCCTTTTTCTAATCTAGCAATTGCTCCATATCTCCAATGTATAGGGCTTACGTCTGCAGATGTCCCAAGTAACGCATAGTGTCTACACATTAATGCTTCTCTACATAACTCTAATCTTTCGTCTAATAATTTCCAGAATTTCTTTTCATCATGTTCTGCAATTATACCTATCTGTGGTAAGTTTATACTTACTACTCCTTGATTAAATCTACCTTCAAATTTGTATTTTCCGTTTTCATCTTTCCATGGTATTAAGAAACTTCTACAACCCATTGGGCTAAATACGTTTCCTTCATAATTTTCTCTCATCTTTTTTGCTGAAATATAGTCAGGATACATCCTTTTTGAAGAACATTTTACAGCAAGTTTTGTTAAATAATCATATTTTCCACCTTTTAGGCAATTATGTTCATCTAACACATATACAAGTTTAGGAAATGCTGGTGTGATATATACTCCTTTTTCATTTTTTATTCCTTTATATCTTTGTTTTAATATTTCTTCAATTATCATTGCGTTTTCTTCAATGTATTCATCATCTTTATCTAGGTTTAAGAATAAAGTTACAAAAGGTGATTGTCCGATTTGTTGTCATTAGTGTGTTTATTTGGTATTGTATTGTCTGAACTCCAGAACTTAATTCTCCTTTTAATCTTTGTTCTACTAGTTCTTCTACCATTTTTTCTGAAAGTGAACCGTCTTCATTTAGCTCTTCTATTTGTTTTTTAAATTTTTCGCGACTTTTTCTTAAATATTTTCCTAAATGTTTTATATCTACTGATTGTCCACCATATTGACTACTTGCAACTGATGCTATTATTTGTGTCATAACTGTACATGCAACTTGAAAACTTTTAGGTGTTTCTATTAATTTTCCGTTCATTACTGTTCCATTGTCTAGCATATCACTGATGTTAATTAGACAGCAATTATGTATTGGTTGTAGGAAGTAATCTGCATCATGGAAATGCAATACTCCGTCTTCATGTGCTTTAGATATTTTTTCTGGTAACAACATCCTTTTTGTTAAATCTTTTGAAACTTCTCCTGCTATTAAATCTCTTTGTGTTGATGCTATTACTGCATTTTTGTTAGAGTTTTCTTCCATTACATCTTTATTAGAATTTTTTATTAAGCTTAGTATTGATTCATCAGTTGTATTTTGCTTTCTTATTAAAGCTCTTGTGTATCTGTATACTATATATTTTTTTGCTAAATCATATCTACCAATTTCCATTAACTTTTGTTCTATTATATCTTGTATATCTTCAACAAGTATTCTTTTTTTTCCTAAATCTTCTATATAGTTAACTATATTTCTTATCTCCTCTTTACTTGCTTTTTCTTTTCCTCTTACTTCATTATTGGCTTTCTCTATAGCTATTTCTATTTTAGATTTCTCATATTCTACAGCTCTGCCATCCCTTTTTATAACTTTCATAATGTTTTACCTCCCTTGTTTATTTTCATGCTTATTATATATTCCGTTTTTCATATATTCTGTTGCAATTGCAACAACCTTTTTGACTATTTTGTTTTTTAATTCTCTTGGAAGGTTTTTCAGAATTGTTACAAGTTTATTACATTTAGATTTCAATTCACGTTTCAAAATTATGTTTTTTTAAATTTCATTGATATAAGTGGGTTATATCATTTTTTTGTTTTTATATAATTTTCGCATTTATGTTGCATTTGCAACATAAATATGATAATATTTTGTCAATGGAGGCAAAATATGCAAAATAATTTAGATATTTCAAGGTTTATATCAGATTTTTCAACAAATTGTTCAAAAGTTCAAATAAAAAATTTTTCTAAAGGAGAGACTATTACAACTTTTTTGGTTAATCGTAATCAATTTTGTATCCTTATTTCTGGTAGTGCTGAACTTGTAAAATATGATTATAACGGTAATAGAATTGTTGTTGAACGTTTTTCAAAAAATTCTACTTTTGGAGAAATTTTTTATCAAATAAATACAAATAGCGAATTTGTTGTTGAGGCAAAAGAGAAGTCTGAAGTGCTACTCTTTTCTTATGATGATATTAATGAGAAATGTAAAAGTAATTGTTCTTTTCATCAACAACTTATTGATTTTTTCCCAAAACTTGTATTATCAAAGATGACGGATTTAACTGCTAGAATAGAATTATTGTCTATGCGAACTACAAGAGATAAACTACTTGGATATTTTAATCTTTTATCTAAGAAACATGGTAAAAGCTTTACTCTGCCTTTTTCCATTACAGAACTTGCAAATTATCTTGTTGTTGATAGAAGTTCTATGACACGAGAGCTTTCTATATTAAAAAAAGATAATTTTATAAAGCAAGAAAGAAATAAAATAACACTTTTGTATTAATAGCAATTATGACAAAACACTTGAATTTTCTATATAATAATTATATAATAGGTTAGACATGAAATATGGAGGTCTTACAAATGCCAACAATTATTGATGATATTAAAAAATATAATACTATACATTTCATAGGTATTGGTGGAGTTAGTATGAGCGGTATAGCTGAAACTCTTAAAAACTTAGGAATACATGTTACTGGAAGTGATTGGTCTGAATCAGAAATAACTGATAGGCTTATTTCTGACGGAATTGATGTTACAATTGGTTCTGATTTAGAAAAGATTAAAAATGCAAATTTAGTTGTGTATACTGCTGCAATATCTCAGGAAGATCCTGAACTTCTGGAAGCAAAACGTTTGAATATTAAAACATGTGAAAGAGCTGTATTCTTGGGGAAATTGACTGAAGCTTTTAAGGACACTATTGGTGTTTCTGGAACTCATGGAAAAACTACTACTACTTCACTAATTGCACTTTGCTTTATAAAAGCAGGGTTTGATCCAAATGTTCAAGTTGGTGCAATTTTGAAACAATTAAATGGAAATTATAGAATAGGTAATAGTGATTATTTAATTCTTGAAGCTTGTGAGTATGTTGAAAGTTTTTTACACTTTCATCCTAAAGCTGAAATCGTTTTAAATATTGATAATGATCATTTAGATTATTTTAAAAATATTGATAATATAAAAAAAGCTTTTATAAAGTATGTTAAACTTCTTCCTGATGACGGACTACTTGTATTTAATGCTGATGATAAAAACAGTATTGGACTAGATAAACATACTAAAGCAAAATCAGTAACTTTTGGATTGGAAAATCCAGATGCAAATTTTACTGCAAAAAATATTAAATTTGATAAAAATGGTTTTGCTACATTTGATGTTTATTTTAATTCTAATTTTTTTGATAGTTTTACATTATCAATATCTGGTATTCATAATGTATTAAATGCTCTATCTTGTATAGCATTATGCACAAACTATGGTATACCTATTAAAGCAATAAAAGAAGCGTTTTCTTCTTTTACTGGTGCAAATAGACGCCTAGAATATAAGGGGACTTTCAATAATGTAGCCATATATGATGATTACGCACATCACCCTACAGAAATTAAAGCAACTGCAAATGCTTTAAATAGAAAAATTTTTAATGAATCTTGGGTTGTTTTTCAACCTCATACATACAGTAGGCTTAAAAATTTACTAGATGATTTTGCAGAAGCATTATTAGATTTTGATCATATCATATTAACAGATGTATATGCTGCAAGAGAAACAAATACTTTTAATATTTCTTCTAAAGATTTAGTAGATAAAATTAATTCTTTGGGTAAACCTGTTCAATATATTCATGATTTTGAGTCAATAGTTAAATTTCTAAAGAGAAGTGTACATCCAGATGATGTAATTTTAACACTTGGTGCTGGTACTGTTACAAATATTGGACCTATGTTACTACAATAAAAAGCCTTTTGAACTCTGCTCTAAGAGTAAAGTTCAAAAGCTTTTTTCTTATTCAAAGGCATTTTTTGCCATTATCTCTGCAAAAACTGCATATCCAAGTGTTACATCATTTACCATAACATGAGTCAAAGCTCCTACTATTTTTCCATTTTGTATTATTGGACTTCCACTCATCCCCTGCACAATTCCACCAGTTTTTTCAATAAGTTCTTCGTCAGTAATTTTTATTATCATACTTTTGTTATCAGAATTATTGTTTAAATATATTTTCTCGATTCTTATATCATATTCTTTTGTCTGTCCATTTTCAAGTGTTGATATTAATTTGGCATCTCCTATTTCTATTTCGTCTCTCAAAGCTATTTTCATTAGATTACTGGTATCAACAAATAGTGCTGATACATTGTTTAAATAGCCATATATGCCATATGAAGTGTTTTTATATATTGTTCCAATTGTCATCTCTCCTTCAATCGCTCCTTGTATTTTCCCAGGTGTCCCATTTTCGCCTTTTACAACTGATAAAATATTGGCAGTTACCACTTCTCCTGATGCTATATCTATAAGTTCTTCTGTATCTGCATCAATAATTCCGATGACCTAATGCTGCAAACTTACCTGTGCTAGGATCATAAAATGTCATAGTTCCAACTCCAGCTGCTGCATCTCTTACCCAAAGGCCTATTTTATACGTATTGTCATTTGTTTTTACTGCATTAATTGTGGACGTAAATACCTCTCCATTTCTTACATATTTAACTTCCATTTCATTACCTTCTGAATTATTAATTTCTTCTGTTAGATCACTGGTACATGTAATTTCTTTTTTATTTACTTCTACAATGACATCTCCTTCTTCTATTCCCGAATTTTCATATGGTCTATATTTGTTATCATCAATTCCTGATATTTCTGACATACCAACTACCAATACTCCATTTGTATAAAGTTTTACTCCGATTAATCCTCCTACTGGTACAACTTCTGTGTTTTCAATAATATTAACACTTATTTCTTTAACCTTTGTACCTAATAATTTTACACTTAAATTAACTGTTCCTGTGCATTCTATCTCTTCTTGATTATCTATATTAGCTGCAACAGTTACTGTCTCGTTATTTTCAATCTGTTCAATATTGGGATTACTGGAATATTCTGTTTCAATATCAATTCCAAATATTGTATTTAATTTTAATGTTTCCCCTTCAAATAGTATAATACTATCTGGTAAATTAGTTATATTGCAAACATATATAAGAGATATGAGAAGAAAAACTAATGTAATGATAATTGATACTCTTTTTAATGTTTTTTTCATATTTTTTGCTTTCCTTTTTTGTTATTTTTGAATAGTATACCCAAGAAAGCAAAAAAAATATATTGAAAATTTTAATTTCTCAATATATTTTTTTATTTTTAATTTTTTTATTTTGATTGCGTCGCACTTCCATTTACATAATCCGAAACCTTTACTAAATCGTTCTTTTCCCTTGCAAGTGCTTTATAATATGCAAGTAGTTTTAATTGATAGTAGCTATCAGTTGTATCTACCGCCTCTAAACTAGCATCTGACGCATTTATTATACAGTAGTAGCATGCTGTTTCATTATGTACATAGTAATATACTGACGACTCTTGACCTTCTACTAATTTTTTTAATTGAGTGCCATTTGAACCAATAGCTGTTTGTCTTGAAAATTCGCTTTTATTATATCCAACGATTGTATCTCCTTTTAAATATTCACAACCAAGTCTGTGATAAGATTGATCTGCAGCTCCTCCATAACCAACATAATATATGGTCTTATCACTTACATATTGCTCATTTTCTGTACTTGGAACAATGGCATAATTATTATACGTAGAAGTTCCTAGTGGAAATCCTTGTAAAAAAGCTATTACGCAAACATTATTCATTATTGTGTCCCAATCCAATGCTGTAAGTTCTGGCATAAAGAAATCTTTATTTGTTTTTCTACCATACATTTCCATTGCCTGTAATAAATTATTAGTTATTATACTTTGGATTACTTCTGTTTTTTCACTATTAAATGATGATGCTTCGCCTTTAAGTGGACTATTATCTTTATCTATATAAAGACTATCATATGCAGATAATCCTTTTAAAGCATCTTCTATTACATCATTATACCAAGTTGTAAATTCATATGCGCTCATATAATAATCATATGCACTTGTTGAAGTAGTAGTTTGCTCTGATACATTAAAGTCTGCAATTGTACCGTCTGAAGTTGTACTATATGTGTATGTGTATGTATTTTCTCTTATTGTTTCATTTTGTTCAATTTCTACACCTTTATAATATACTGTACTTCCTTCAACCCATACTCCTTCGTTTTTATCTATTACCTCTAAATATCCTGCTTTTGAAGTATATTCGCCATCATCTTTATTATTATAATATACTACAACATAGTTATCTAATGAAAAGTTTATTATTAATTTTTTATCATCAGAATAAGAATATTCATTGGTATAATATACATATGGCTTTAATTGATAATCAATTGTTCCGTCAGCATAATTTGTTGGTGTATATATATAATATCCGTCATATAAGGTAAATAATAGTGCTGGTACATATGTCATAATAGTTGATTGAGAATATCCAGTTACACCTAAAGCTGTAGCAAGCGAAGTTGCAAACACGTTTATTGACGCCTCTAAATCTCGTACCAACGAATCTGAAACTGTTGAGTATTTGTTGTTAGTGGTATTTAATTGAAAGGCTAACATTGTATCATATGTTGAATTTAATAATTTACTATCATATGATGATCTAAGTATAGCAGTATCAACTTGATATTCAATATATACAGATAATATAATAATAACTGGTAAAGCTATTATTATAAATATTAGCAATAAGTTCTGTAATCTCATATTTTAAGTTTTCTCCTTTAAGTAAATAATATCCCCTTAAAGATATTTTATTAGTAAAAATGTCTTTATCTTTTAGCTTAAGCCATCTAGGATAAAGACATAATTAAACATATTTGTATTTATAATTAACTTCCTGTAACTGCAATTACTCCTGATTGTGAAGCAACTATGCTATATGTATTGTTTCCAGATAGGCTATAAAAGAAGTTTTTTAACATTTGAGATATTGTACTATTAGAATTTGAAGCACTTACTGTTATTATATCTCCTTCTTTAAGTACATATTTAGAGTTTTCTAGTAGTTCATCATAAATTTGTGTAGTATATACTGAATAATACACATTTTCTCCTATTTTAGTTTCATCTGATTGCGTTGTCTTTTTTGCTGGATTATCATCTAAAACTTGTACTTCCATAGTTATATCATAAGTATTTCCAGTCGCATATAACGTTGAAACTAGTGAATTATAGTTATCCATTGTTATTACTCCTGTTTTTCTAACAGTATCAACAAATTCTGAAATAGCAGTTTGCACAGAAAGTTGTGCTATATCATCATTTCTTTCTGCAATAGACATCATTGGAAAAATTCCAATCAATATAGCTGCTAAAAATATAACTACTATTACTATAATTGTTTCTCCTTCCATACTAAAACTTCCTCCTTTTATGCCTAATCAATTTCGACATATACTATCTCTTTTTTTATTGTTTGCATTATTTCTCCAAATGAGAATAAACTTTCTGAACCGTCTTCACTTGTTATATAACTGTTCCTATCTACTTCTATTAAATATTCTGTAAATTTACTTCCTTCAAACTCCCCTATTAATCCTGTATTTTTAATACAAGATATATGATTTCCTACCGTGGTAGCTGTATCGTCAGTTTGAGAGCCAATATTAGTTGAACTAAATCTTACATTTATTCCAGAGAGGTCTGAGTCGACTCTTTGTGCGGTCCACCCCATTGTACCTATCCAATAACAATAGTATTCTCTGGATATAGTGTTTGAAGTTTCTTGACCATATAGTTGTTTAAACAAATCTGTCATACCTTCACTATATATAATACAGTTACTTACTTCATTATTTTGATCTACTTCAGTATAAGCATTTATACTAATTAAATCTATTGTATTAGCCCCTATTCTATTTGCTAAAGTATTAACCTCTTGAAATATTTTATTAGTTTCTGTTATAAAGTTCCATTTTGTATAATCAGAAGCAGTAATCCAATTATTACATGCACTTTCTGTGTCTAGGTCAAATCTTGCAACAATATTCCCATTTTTGTCTACTATTGTTACACCATAATTTTCCTCTGAGTATCTATATAGTGTTGGTATTATATCTTGAAGTGTAACAATTCTATTTCCATTGTCATCAATACTTTCTTCAGTTGCTTCTTCATCATAATACGTATAATACATTGTTCCGTCTGTTGCGGATATAAGATATGTTGCTGTTTCTCTAGCTTGTGAAGTCATACTAAATAATAAAGTAAGTCCTATTACAAATATTAAAACCGCAAAAGCAATTTTTAATGCGCCAACAGCATTTTCCATATATTAAATTTCCTTTCAGTTTATTAATTAGGCGTCTGTTATTGTAATTTTATCGTAATATCCGTCTCCACTTTCATCAGATACAACTACTGTATAATTATTTTTTGTATTTATACTTGCTGATAGAGTTGCAATATCAGAATTTGTTGTATATGTTGTACCATTATATTCTATTTCTACTTGATATGCTGAAGATGCATTACTTGCTGTTACTATTGAACATAAAGATCTTACAATAGTTCCTGATTGTGTTCCTATGTAACCACTAAATTTACTATTAAATGTTTGAATTGCTGTTGAATTCATTTCATCTTCCATTGATTGTTGAACATCTCCTGTAGAATTCATTACTAATATACCTACACTTATTAGTAATATTGAAATTAAAATTGCACCTGCGATAATTAATGCTTTTGATGCGTTCTCCATAAAAATTTCCTCCTTTTAACTTTTGTTTTATTTTATATTTATTATTTAACATTATTTTATTATAATGTTAATATTAAAAACTAATTTAATTTATATTTCTAATTGCTTTAGATATACTTTACTAACTCTGTTTTGTGAATTATATTCAATATTCGTGCATTCAAATGATGTTAATCCAAAATTAGCAATAAACTCTGTTAAACCTGCTTTTTGTAAAGTTTCCATTTGATATGTAACTTCAACGATTTCTCCGTCTTCTCCTGTAGATAATAATGTGAGTTCAACTTTAACAGAATTATCATCTTCTATATAAAATCCGTTATCATCTTTTTGGACTCCATTATTTTCATTGTTATCAATTGCCTTATTTATTATTGTTAGTACATCTGCTCCATAGATTGTTTGTCCATTGAATTTTTCAAATTGACTATTAAATTCTAATGTTGTTGCTACTTTTTTATTATTGTCACTTATTCCTACAAGAACAATTGCTAAAATTATAATTACTATAAGTATTATTGAAAAAAAAATCTTTTTCATTGCTTTACCTCTTTTTATTATATCACTTTAGACATTTTTCTGCAATATTTTAATTACATTTATTTTTTATTTTTCTCTTATTATAACTTCATTAACTCTAGCTGCTGTTGAATCTTCATTATATTTTAATTGACAAGTAAATTCCTTGCTATAATTGTCGTCCAGAAAGTCCTCTACTGTTATTGTACCTGCTATAAGATTTTTTAAACTTAATGAGTTTGTTGTAGTCCTAGAAATAGTAATTGTTTCTGTTGGATTATTTTCATTCCATTCTTGAATATAGTTATATATAGTTATAACATCTTGTGCAGTAATTGACTCTCTATTTGCATATATTTCAAATTGAGCATTAAACTCTGTAATTTGAACAGTATACACTTCTAGTTGATAAGCTCTAGCATTTTGTGAAACATAAAGCATTTCATATGCAAATAATGACATTATTAGTACACCAATTAATATTCCTGCTGCCATTATAAGAGCTTTTGATGCATTTTCCATTTTCTATACCTCCGTATCAACTAGTTTCTACAAATGTCATTTTGCTAACTCTACCAGAATCATTATATTCTACTGAACTACAATAAAAAGTTTTTCTTTTAAATTCAGCTGCTGGATAATATGTTATTTTATATGAAATACATCCACTTTCGTAAGTTGAAATAGAACTATCAGAATTATTATATGTTCCTGTCAAACTTGATGGATCTATAATTAATGTTTGTATTTCATCTTTATAATTGCTTAAAGAATATTCTGTATTTGCTTTAAATACCGTAGTTACACTGTCTGTACCTGTTTTTTCATATCCTGTTCCTGCATCTGACGATTTATAATTTTCAGTTCTTGTTGTTAAATCAGATTTTAATATGAAAACAATATCTACATAGTACTTACTGTCATATTCACTTTCTACATCATATGTCCTATTATTATCTATTGCCTTATTTAATACACTAATTACATCTGTTCCATACATTAGTTTCTTATTATATGATTCAAATCCTTGGTTAAATGCTAAAAGGGCAGTCTCACTTGTATCCTCTGAAGTTACATTTCTGAATTCACTTATCTGTGAAAACATATAGTAGAATATTGAAATTGTAATCATTGCAATTAATAGTCCTCCCGCCATTAATAACGCTTTTGATGCATTTTCCATATTCTACCTCCTTTTTTTTACATCATAGATTGCATTGATGAGAATGATGATGTCATACTCATTAATCCTATTGCAACCAATGGAACTATTAGATATCCTACAAATAGGACTACCATAGGAGCAAAACCTATTCCTTTTCCTAACATTCCTTTTCTAGAAATTAATTTTTCATTTGAAGCTTTTCTCTTTTCTTGATAGTAATCTCTTTCTGTATCTAATTCGTCAAATGCTTCTCTAATTGGTATTTTTTCTACTGCTGCTTGTAAGCTTTCAACTATTGTAATTAATTGTGGATAAGTTATATCATTTTTTAATTCTTCAAGTGCTTCCCATGCTCCACTTTCATAGTTATTTACACATTTTGATATTGGTTCTTTAAAGATTTTGGCATATCTTTCTAGCCATTCTAGTATCATTTCAACATTTACTCTTTCTATTTTCATAAGCATGAGTATAATTGTTTGATACTGCATTACTTCATCTTCCATCTCTAATTGTCTTAATATTTTTTGGAAATATAGAAGCCATGTTGGTACCATATATCCACATGTTGCAAAGACCAATGCAAGAAGAACTTCAAACCATTTTATGTATTCACTATTTATTGTTTGTAACTTAGTATATATTCTTGCGGCAGCAGTTTCTATTTCTTCTTCTGTTGCTTCTTCATAATAAGTTGAATATCTAAGTCTTAGTGCAATTTGCTCTTCTGTTACACTTGTTTGTCCTTTGAACATGTCTAAGAAGATATTGTCTATTTCTGTAGTTTCCATAGCCTCTGCTTCTTGACTTTCTGACATGGATATAAGGTTATAATCTGTTGTTGGTGTATTGTATACATAATCAATCGCAGTTTGATGCATTTTATTCATAAAGAATATAGATACTACAAACACTAAAACTGTTAGGCATATTTTATTTATGTATATCCATTCCATTTTATCTTTGGAAGCTGCATCTTTCATTAGTTTTGTTAAGTTTTTATATGCTTTTGTTCCTCTTTTAGGTATAAATAAGTTAACAAATTTTTTAATTGGTGGTATTTTGTATACTTTTGATTGCCAAGGATTTTGCGTATTTTTTGCATTTGTATCTGAAGTCGTATCCTTGACTTTTCGTATTAATAGATAACACACAAATGTTAAAACTATAATTAGCATTTGTACTACCAATCCTATTTTTCCTTCATAGAAGCTTCTTGTAAAACTAAAATTTGAAATAGCCCAGCTTTTTAATGCTTCTATAAAAAGAATTGGAACAATTGAAATTACTGATAAACTTTGAAATACATAATCTAGTTTATCTCTTTTTAAGATTTCTATTTGCATTTCTTGTGTTATATTGTTTAGATTTTTTAGATATAGAGATGCTCCACTTTCTGTTTTTCTATCTCCAAACTCTCTAGTTAAATAAGAAATTCCAGCAAATTCTTTTAAATAACTATTTGGTGCTATATCATAATATTTTTCAAGTTCTTCTTCTGGATTATCTGATATAAGTATTTCGTAGATTTTTTCTCCTTGTCTAGATATTTCTAATTCATCATTTTGAGAAACCTGATATATGGCTTCTTCAACCATATTATATTCATGGTAAGCATGTCGAATTTCTGAAAAAAATTCTACTTGTTGTTTTAATAATTTACTATCAAGTTTACTTACCATTCCGTCTATTACTGTTTCTATTATAAATATTTCAAATATTATTAGTATTCCTAAAAGTAATGTGTTTGAACTTGCCATAACTATAATTAGTATAGTTAAAGGGATTATAATAAGTAATGCTTTTGTAAGTATTGAAGATGCTTGTCTTCTTGTTTGATATTCATCTTGTATATTTATGATTTCTAGTCTTCTTCTTAATTTTAATAAATATCTCTTTATTCCAGGTACTTTTATATATATCATATATAGTTTTTGGTATAATATTTCAGATGAGAATTTATTAGATTTTGTACCTTGTCTTAGTTCTCTAAGATACTTTCTTTCGCCTTTGTTCAATGCTTTTCTGATTGCCAAATAAGCTATTACTGTGGCTATGAAAAGTATTACTGTTCCACCCATTATGTATACCAAAACTTCATTTGATATCATAGATTAAAGCACCTCCTTTGTTTTTTATTTTTTAGTAGTTTTTGTTTTTCTTTTGGTAGTTTTGCTAGCTACTTTTTTAGGTTTTGTCTCTATTGTTTCTACTCCTGCATATCCGTCTTTTATTCTAACATTCCAGTTTTCTTCAACAAACTTATCAAAAGCCTCAACATCACTATCGTCCATGTTATTTCTCATTTCAATTAAGTTAGTATCTGATATTTTATTAGTTAGAACATAGCAGTCATCAATATATTCCATGATATTAACATATTTATATGTCTCTCTATCTGTTATTTTTGTAAAATAATGTGTTGTATTATCCATTAATTTATCATTTTTA
>CAYVWC010000013.1:9724-22039 GCA_964455415.1 uncultured Clostridium sp. | reverse complement strand
ATGAAGATGAGTATGAGGAAGATGAAGAAGGGTATTATTATGATGATTACAACGATGAATATGATAGATATGGTGATTACAATAGATATAAAAGTGATTTTATAAAGCCAATTTTTTTTGATGAAATTTTATCGAATTTTGTAAATAATCTTTCAGAGGAAAAATTAAAAGATATTTTAATAGAAGAGCTAAAGAAAAATGAAGAATATACATTTAATAATTATTTAAAGAAAGAATTCAAAAAATATTCTTCTGATAAGAATAATATTCTTGCTATTTTGGATAAACTTAATACAAATTTTTATAAATTATCACATGATTACGATTATAATTATAAGGATTATTCAATAAATCTTCTAACAAAAAATGAAAAAGAAAAAATATCAAATGCATATATTAATGATATGAAAGTAAAAATAGATAAAATATTCTTGAATCCAGAAATTGCAACATATAACGATTATAAATGGTTTGCTACATTTTATAAAAATCATAATTCTAAAAAGGATATTGAAGCATATATTAAAAAATTAGACTCGTTTTTTGATACTTTAAAACATTATAGTATAAGAAATACAGTTCCTAAATCTAATGTACTAATTACAATTTATTTATTAAGTGATTTAAATATAGAAGAAATAGCAAAGTTACTTGCCAAAAATTGTAAATATACAGAATATGTTAATTATATTATAGAAAATACAAAAGATGTTAATAAATTGTATAAAGAATTTGATAAAGTGATAGAAAATGAAAAATATATAAATAAAGAATATATAGCAAAAATATATTATAATTTTTATTTGGAATTATTGGATGATGCAATATATAACAAATATCTTTATTACGATTTCTTATATAGTAAAGATATTAGTGATTTAATAAGCTTAAAAAGTACAGCTGAATTTGATTATTATATGAACAAAATGCTTCAGAATGTAAAAGATGTAATAACATTAGAAAAAATTTATTTATTCTTAGATGATAAAGAAAAATTATTTAAATTATTATTTAAACAAGAAAACGAATATAGACTTATGGCAAATATTGAAAATCTAAAAGATAAGTATAATGATAAATTATTAAAATATTTAAAAAGTCGTTTTTATGAAGTAGTAGAAATTGAAAAGAGTAGAAGTAATTATAAAAAGGCAACTACTTATGTTGAAGCAATTTCTAAGCTTAATGATGGAAAAAGATTCGTAAATGAATTAATTAATGAACTTAGAAATTCAGAATATTCTAAAAGAATAGCCTTATTTGATGAGATAAATAAAGTCATAAAGTAAATCAATATAACTTAAAAGAATATTCTCTGCAGAATTTTCTGCAGAGCTCTACAGAGAATACTGCAGAGTTTATAAGTAGAGTGAGCAAAATGGGAAATTGTAAAATTCAAATTGCTCACTTTATTTTTATGTACTATGAATTTAAAGCATTAGTAATAAATTTATTAAAATAATTGAGCTCAAAATGGGCACACAACTGCCCAAAAATAACCCAAAATCACATAAATTTACAAAGTCAAAAAACTGGCACACCAAATATACCAACAAATACACCTCAAAATCAGATTTACCAATGTTTTGCGAGTCTCGCTCACACCCCAAGGCACGTAGTCCAAAGTCCTACCACACCTTCATCACTTTCTTTCATGTGATAGGGAAGTATAAAATATTTTGTCTATATGGATAAATCCTCTTTTTCGCCTAAATCTTCCGAAAATCTTAACAAATATCCATCAGGATCTTGTATTAAGAATTCTTTATTACCCAATAATCTATTATCTTGCCTATACCAATTTTCTTCAATGTCAAATGCTATTTTATAATTTGCATTTATAAAATTATTATATATAATATCCACATTATCCACTTCCAGCTGAAAATTTATTCCATTTCCAAAAGGATAGGTAATAGGAGCAATATTCCATTTATCATTACTAGAGATTTCCTGTATCATAAATTGAATTTCACCTAAACTTATAAATGCAAATTTATTTTCTGGTCTATCATATTCAATTTTGAATCCTGCAGTTCTATAAAATTTTAAACTATTTTCTAAATTAGTAACAGATAATTCAGGTATGTTTTTATTAAATTCTAGATAACTTGAACTTCTAATTATTTTACTTGTGTAAAATCTTTCTTGAAAATCTGTCAGTAACTTTATTTCACTATTAGTAAAAAATTTATTTTCTGGAGATATAATTAATTTATCATCATTATCATCTAATCTATGAATTATTGCAATACATTTTCCTTTATACTCTTTCAATGGCTTATATTCTCCTAAGATATAACAATCCAATTCTTTACCATCTTCACCTGTTGTATTTGGTACATATCCATAATTTACTAAATAAATATGATCTGGATAATCTGGATGACTACTTCCTATAGGTCTATCAATTTTCACATCTATAATTTTGTTTAAAAAATCACTACTATTAGTCAAAGTTAACACCCTTTCTTTAAAAATATTAATCATTATAAAAAATTTTTCAGCGTGGTTTTCTAAAAATAAGCCATCAACTTTGCGAAGCAAAACCCACACTTTTCTTACAATAAATTAATTTATTCTTTACATTTATGCTTATTATCAGGCAAATAAAATTTATTACACTCAAAATTATCATCTTTTATATCCAAAAACAATTCGCAATACATTAAAGAAAGCAAAGATTTATATAAGACGCTTTCTACAATTTCTCCTGAATCAGTTTTTACAAAACGTTTTCTAATACCACCAGTTCTATAAGAAATTTGCTCTAAAGTTTTTTCCAATAAACTATAACACTATCGCAAAAAATCAATATAGTACCTTATCAGACTTATTCAAAAATTTCTCAAACTCTTCAATTGTCTCGTTTCTATCCATAGGAGTCAACTTAAGCACATTAGAATCTGAACTCCCACTTGATAAATCATTGATATAATTGTAAATAAAATCGTCCCTAAAACCTATCTTTGCAGCATCTTCTTTAGTATTTCCATAATATACAACTTTTATATTCGACCAAATAATTGCAGATAAACACATTGGGCAAGGATAACAAGAAGTATACAATTCGCAACCACTTAAATCATAAGAACCGATACTACTACAAGCATCTCGTATAGCCATGATTTCCGCATGAGCAGTAGGATCATTTTTCAGCAAAACATTATTAGAGCCCTTGCCAATGATTTTTCCATCTTTTACGATGCAAGCACCAAAAGGACCACCAGCATTAGTTTCCAAATTGCTATGTGCCAATTCTTTAGCAACTTTCATATAATCGTTCATTATCATCCCTCCTATTCTAAATACAAATGAATTATATCACTAAAAAAAGAAACATACAAATAAATACAAAACTCAGATAGTGTCAAGTTATTTCGGGAAAATTGTAAAAAAATTCCCCAAATTTATTTTACACTAATCTAAACTTAGCAACTAAAGTTTTGGAGCAACTTCTACAATAAAAAAATCTGATTAAATTAATCAGATTAAAAATTACAAATTAGCAAGGGAAATCCTTATATCCTCAAAAAATTCAACTATTTTAAACTTAAATTTCACACCTAAACTATCATCAGAAACTAAAGAAAACTCCTCATCAGTCAAATTGCTTTCCAAAACATCTTTAGATTCCTCATCAAGAGAACCAGAACTTACATCAACAAAGCAAAGAGTAGGAAACATCACGCACCACCAATTTTGTCCTTCAGCAGCTCCTATTTCAATCCTCAAAGCATCATATATGCCAGCAGGAAGAGAAATATCACCATAAACCTTTGTCGGAAAATCGAATTCGCCAACAGAAAGCTTTACATCATAATCATAACCATTATCATGGATAGTATTAATAGCAATATTATAAAAAGCATCTAAATTATCATTTATAACCGCAATAGCCTCCTCCTTTGAAGAAACATCAGAAGCAATTTCTTTCATATAATCTAAAATGCTATCACGAACTATAAGTTTTAAATTCTGATCTTCTTCAGAGTCACTATTTGCAATTATATGAAGCCTAAAAACACTATCAGAAATATCAGCTGAAACAGAAGAAGCATACGAAAAAGCACATACAAAAAAGTAACACAAAAACAAAATAGCAATTAAAGAAAAACGACTAAAAAACTTCATAAAATCCTCCAAATAAAACCTAAAATTCTATTAACAGTATTAACAAAAAAAGAAAAAATATACAGTAAAAACATAAATTTATTAAATAGGAAAATAGAATATAAGTGTCGAAAACTGTATTACGATTTATTAAAAAACGTATTGACACACAAAAACAAAAATGGTAAAATTTACCAGTAAACAAAAGTAAAAGGAAGGTAAACAAATGGAAAATAACAAACTTAAAATTTGTAGTTTTTATGTAAGTGATTGGCATTTAACAGCAATGCTTCTTCCATTTATAGAAGAAAAAACAGAAAAAGGAGAATTATTAAACACAATACTTGAAAAAAATATTACATATAATATGAAAGAAATATTAACTAGAATAAGAATAAGTGATAGAACAAAAGAACAAATATTAAAAATTGACTGGAAAAACAAAAGCCTAATAAAATACGGAGAAATAAGAAAATTCATGGAAAAAGCGACAAGAAACCAAAGAATAGTAACAATAATAGTAGAAGGAAACAAAGATAGGATAGAATACATAAACAAAAATATAGACAAATGGATGCAAAAACAAGAAAGAAAATTAAAAAGAAAGGAAATAAAAATAATCAATTGCTATGAAGTAACAGAATTCAACGAAAACTTACAAGAAATACTAGACAAACACGACAAAATATTAAATACATCAGGAATTCACGAAAAAGAAGAACTATATTCTGGATACACAAAAAAAAGAGCATAACATAAAAATTAGAAAAATAACCTTACTCGTTTAAGGTTATTTTTTTGCTATAATAATCAGAAAAATCAAGATTTTTTGCTAAAATTATACAAAAAAATTGCAAAATGAAAAAAAATAATGTATAATAAACTTAAGTAATTATGTCACGAGGAGGGGAAATCTATGAAAAGACACATAATTAAAATAATCACAGTGTTATTCTTAACCATAATAATTTCAAGTATAGTAATAGAGACACAAGCAGTTGGATTAGAAGTTCTAGATGACCCTAATGCATATATACAAGAAAGTGGTGATAACAGCGGAGTAGTAGATATTGGTAATATCATAGTATGGGTAGTAAGAGCATTAGGAACAGCAATATCAATATTAATGCTAATGATAGTTGGTATCAAATATATAATGGGAAGTGTAGAAGAGAAAGCAGAATACAAACAAACAATGTGGCCATATATAGTAGGAGCACTTCTAATATTTGGCGGTTCATCAGTAACAAGTATCATATATAATATATTTAATGGATAACTAAATTTTGTAAAAAAGTATTGTATAATTAAAAAAAATATGTTTAAATAGGAGGTAAGGTTCATGAAAAGAGTATTAATAAGAATAATTTTAATATTATTTATCCTTATGCTACTATTTAATATAAACTCAAACGTATTCGCCTGGTCAGAAATAATACAAGACGGAAAAGACTTCATAAGCCAAGCAGATTCATCAAAAGCAAGTATAGATTCTAGCCAGCTACAATCTTTATCAGGATATCTTTACAATGTACTACTTGCACTAGGAGTTGTAGTAGCCGTGGTTGTAGCAACAATATTAGGGTTGCAATTTATGCTTGGAGGAGCAGAAGGACAAGCAAAAGTAAAAGAAATGCTACTACCATTTGTAGTAGGATGTATCATAGTATTTGGTGGATTTGGCTTCTGGAAAATAGCACTTATAGTAGGAGAACAAATAGAATCAGTAGCGATAACTGACATAGAAGAAGGAACTACATATGCATATTTAGAAGATATTAATAAAAATAGTCAAGCCTAAATTGAAATACAAAGGAGGGGGATACAATGCAAAGAAATGTTACAATAAAAATATTAATAACAATAATAATTACAATTGCCATAATTATGATAACATCATATACTCTTGCAAGTGTAACTCCTGAACAAATAACTGGAGAAAATTCTTCACTATCATTAGATTTAGACTTTATAGATGAACTAACAGAAGCAATAAGGATAATAGGAATATTTATAGCAGCAGGTGCCTTAATGGTAATAGGTATAAAATATGTTACAGGAAGTATAGAAGAAAAAGCAAACTACAAAAAAAGTATGATGCCATACATAATAGGATGCGTCATACTATTTGGAGCATCAGCAATAGCACCACAGATAAAAGACCTGTTTACTGACTTGGGAACAGATACAGAAGACATAGGAAATAAAATCATAGGAATAATACAAGTAATAGGAACAATAGCTACAGTAGCAGTGCTTATGATATTAGGTATAAAATACATGATAGGAAGTACAGAAGAAAGAGCATCATATAAAAGGACAATGATACCATATCTAGTTGGAGTTATGCTAATATTTGGAGCAATTAATTTAACAGCAATGTTATACAATGTAATACCACTTTCTCTTTCTGAAACAGCACAAGAATCATATAGCAAAGGAGTAAGTGCAGCAGAAGAATATATATCATCAGTAGGTGGAGATACAAGCAAAATAGAAGAACACATACAATATGTAGAAGACAACTATAGCAGTTGGTCAGCAGCACAAGGAGACGGAGCATATTATTATGAAGCATACTTAGAAGAACTAGAAGAATACCTAAATTCAAACAATTAAGTTATTAATGTTTTCTCAAGGAATTGAGATAAATTTATATATAATAAAAAATAAAAAAGGAGGGAATCCAGATGAAAAAAATGTTAAAAATATTACCTATACTTATGGTTGCTATGATGACACTTTTAATTGTAAGTCCAGTATTTGCAACAACAGTTGGAGATGTAACAATCGATCCTAGTTCGGACGCAGCAGATAACGTTGCAAACATTGGTAACAACATCTTAGGTATTATACAAGTTGCTGGTACAGTAATTGCAGTAGGTGTACTTATGGTATTAGGTATTAAATACATGATGGGTAGTGCAGAAGAAAAAGCAGAATACAAGAAGACAATGATACCTTACCTAGTTGGTGCAATCCTATTATTTGCAGCAGTTAACCTAGCAAGCTGGATAGTTGGAATAGCAAATACTATTGCATAGTTTTGCAAAACAATAAAATTATGCTAAAGTAAAAAATGAAAGTAGACAAAATAAGTTTACTTTCATTTTTTGTGTTTTAAAAATATATTACAATATTATGACAAAAAAGTTACAAAATATATTTTTTTTGTCAAAAGACTATTCATTTTTACAATATTCTGCTATAATATATAATAAGTGAAAATAGGGTAAATACGCTTAAAACAAACAGAAGAGAAAGGAGCAAACAAATGCCATATCAAATACCAAGAAATGTTAAAGGTGAAGGAAGAATATTATTCATATTTTCAACAAAAGCATTAATTTACACAGGCATCGGAGGAGGAATAGGATTAATATTCTGGTGGGTACTAGATAAAATTGGAATAGGAACAGTTGGTATGATAATCTTAATATTATTAGCATTAATAGGATTTGTAATAGGAACACTAAAAATGCCAAACTCAGTAGCATTTGAAATAACCAGAAAAACTGGCGGAGAAAACCTAGATGATGTAATAATGAGGTGGATAAAATTCAAATTTAAAAATAAAAAGAAAATATATGTATATACTGAGGGAGGAACAGAAGATGACAGATAACCAAATAACCCAATTATTAATGTATTTATTATTTTTAATGATATTTATTCTAGTAGTACTTATTATAGTGTTTGTAGTAGTAAAAATTAAAGATAATAAAAAGAAAAAAAGTGAACAAGTAGATGAAGAATTATCAAACGAAAAAGGAACTCCAACGAGTGGAAATGTAGCAACAAGAGGATATAATAAACAATCTATAGTTAAATTTATGGAATTTGACAAAGTAGAAGATAATATGATAGTTCAAAAAAATGGAAATAGATATCTTATGGTTGTAGAGTGCCAAGGAGTAAATTATGACCTAATGTCAGAAATGGAACAAACAGCTGTTGAAGAAGGATTTATACAATTCTTAAACTCATTAAGATACCCAATACAAATATATGTCCAAACAAGAACAGTAAACCTAGAAAACAGTATATCAAATTATAATAGAAGAGTTACCGAAGTTGAAAGCACTCTAAGAAGAAGCGAAGCAGAATATGAGTCGAACAGACAATCAGGACTATTTACAAAAGAAGAACTGAAAGCACAATTTTATGAATTAACAAAATTAAGAAACCTATATGAATATGGAAAAGATATAATTTTTAATACACAGCAAATGAGTTTAAATAAAAACGTACTTAATAAGCAATATTACATAATAACATCATATTATCCTTCAGATTTAGGAAACACAAACTTTGATAAAGAAGAATTAAAAAGTATAGCTTTTTCAGAATTATATACTAGATGCCAATCTATTATTAGTGCATTATCAGCAACAGGAGTAATAGGAAGAATATTAGATTCAAATTCTTTAGTAGAATTACTATATATGGCATATAACAGAGACGAAGCAGAAGTATTTGGACTAGATAAAGCAATAGCAGCAGGATATGACGAATTATATTCAACAGCACCAGAAGTAATAGATAAAAAGATAGCAGCATTAGACAGAGAAATAGAAGAAAAAGCAATTTCAAAAGCCGAAGATGTAGTAGAAAAAGTAAGAACAGCAAGAGAAAGAAGACTAGAAGAAAGAAGAGTAAAAATGGACGACATCGTAGATGAAATGGCGAAAATGATAATACAAGAAAATGAGGCATACCTTGGAAAAGAAGTTGTAAAAGAATCAATAGAAGAACTGACTGGTATCAGACAAAAGAGAAAAGAAGAAAGAGAAAAAACTGAAGAAGAGGAGGAAAAGGTAAATGAGCAAAAAGCAACGAAGAAGACAAGAAGAAGAACAACAAAATCAGCTTAAAGATGCAGAGAGAACAGAGATACTAAAAAGAAAGACTGTAAAAGATTTGATAGCACCTGCAGGGATAGATGCTTCAAACATAGATCATATGGAAATAATCTCAAATGCTAAAAGATATGCAAGAAGCTTTTTTGTATCAACACTTCCTAGGATGTGTTCTTTTCCTGACATATTTAGAGATATGTACCTATTCGGAGATATAAACACATCAATATATATAAATCCAATACCAGAAGCAAGATCACAAAGTGAATTAAACAGAGTAATAAACGAACTAGAAACAGAAAGAATAGTTGCAGCAGATAGAGGAAATATAAACAGGGAAAGTTCACTAACACAAAAAAGACTGGAAGCAGAACAGCTAAGAGATGAAATAGCAGCAGGATATAACAAACTATTTGAAGCAACAGTTGTATCAACATTATTTGCATACAGCTTAGAAGAACTTGATAAATTTACAAAATTATTATCAACAGAAATGTCAAAAACACTTGTAGGAATAAAATCAGCATGGGCAATGCAAGAAGAAGGCTTTCAATCAAACCTTCCATTAATGCAAAATAAAATAAATAAAACACATACATTTGATAGACGTTCAATGGGAACAGTATTCCCATTTACAACATCAGAAGTAGGACATCCAACAGGAATACCGCTTGGGTTTAATAAACAAACAGGAGTGCCAATACTTTTTGACAACTTCCACAATTCACTTACAAACTACAACATGGTAATATTTGCTAAATCAGGTGCTGGAAAATCAGTTACAATGAAAACATTAATATCAAGATCATCAGTACTTATGGGAATAGAAAGCTTAGCACTTGATGCAGAGGGTGAATATTCAATAGTTGCAGAAAGCCTTGGAGGAATAAATGTAGTACTTAGCCCAAATTCAAAAACAGTAATAAATCTTTTCGATATAGAACTTGAAACAGTTAAGGATGAGATAACAGGTAAAGATAGAATAGTACTTAATGTAGAAAACAAAGTAGAAGACGTAACACAAGCGCTACTTACTATGGCAAGAGGTAGTACAAGAAGTACAGATGTTAACGAGCTTACAAAACAAATTATAGCAGAAAGTGTAGCAGAAGAATATCAAGCAATAGGAATAACAAATGATCCTTCAAGTTTATATGAAACAAGTATGGATAAAAGAAATATACTTGCAAAAGACAAAAAAGAAATGCCAACAATAGGTAGTTGGTATAAAAGAATACAAAAGAAAGCAAAAGATAACACAATAGCAGATTATCAATTCCATTATAGTTATCTTTTAAAAGTTATGAAACAATACATAAGAGAATATGACGGACAAATGGCATATTTTGACGGACAATCTACATTTGAATTGTTAGACGGAGCACCATTTATAAACCTAGATATATCACAACTAGAAGAAAGATTTGCAAGACCACTTGCACAACAAATTCTTCTATCATGGATATGGGAAAAATATGTTAAAAAGAATAGTGAAGATAGAACAAAAGCATCTCGTAAAAGAGTTCTTGTTGACGAGGCATGGATGCTTTTACCATATCCAGAAGCCGTAGACTTCTTAAACACAATGGCAAGACGTGCAAGAAAAAGAAATGTATCACTTGCAATCATTTCACAGAGATTTCAAGATTTCTATGAAAAACCAGAAGCACAGGCAGTACTTACATCATCAGATACAAAGCTATTTTTAGCACAGGATAAATCAGAAATAGGGTACTTAAAAGAAGTATTCAAACTTTCAGAAGGAGAAGCAAACTTCTTAATAACATGTACAAAAGGAGAAGGGTTATTGAAAGTAGGAGCAGATACAGCTATATTACAAATAACTCCAACTGCAAAAGAATTCGAGTTTGTAGAAACAAACTTAAATAAACTTGTAAAAAGAAGAAATAGATAAAACAAAAAATGAAAGAAATTATAACTCGATAAAGTTATAAGGAGGAAGTTACATACAATGAAAATTTTTACAAACAAGAATATAATACAAAAAATCGTAATTGCATTTGTCTTAGTAATGATGTTAAACTTCTGCTTAGCACCTAATGTGCATGCTTCATTTGGTGGAAAACTCATGGGATATATAAGAGATTTTGCCAAAGCTTTAGCAGATGTTGTTATATCAGTTGTGCAGTTAGGGGTTACTGGAGAATGGATTTATGCTGTAGATGATAAAGGAACAGGGACTACAGATCCTGATGTAGACTATTGGATAAAAGATAGCAAGTTCGAATATCCAATAATTCAAATAAGTCCTGAACTAATATTTGCAAACGAGATTGAAGTTTTAGATGCAGATTTTATAGGGGGAACTGTAGGCAAAACATATACATTAGAATCTGATAGTAGTGCTCTTGAAGCTGTAAGACAAGTAATTGCAAGTTGGTATGTAACATTAAGAACAATTGCAATTGTTGGACTTCTTTCTGTACTAATTTATGTTGGTATTAGAATAATAATTTCAAGTACATCTCAAGAAAGAGCAAAATATAAACAAAGATTAATAGATTGGATAATAGCATTTTGTCTATTATTTTTCATGCATTATATAATGGCATTAACAGTAAATGTTATTGACCAAATAAATGATATGTTAGCAGGAGATTTAGTGACTGAAGGAATTTCATTACCAACTAGTATGGGAACAGTAATATATGAGCCAGGTGGAGAGATACGACAAGATGATGATGTATATTATGACGTAGAAAATCAATATACAGTTGATACTGTTAGTTATAGAATAATAAATGATTTCCAATGTATATATTCAGATTACTATTATAGCACATCTATATATAGCATTGTATGGATTGCAAGTAATTTGGGAGGTGCAGCTTATGAATATTCAGAAGAAGGCAGTGATTATGTTATTTATGTAGAAACGATTGAAGGTGCAATAGACCCCAACCTCGATTATGTAAGATTTGAAATCAGATTAACCACAGCAGATTATAACGGAAAAACATATGTTACAGGTGGAACAGCGAGAGTACTTGAAGGAAGTTCTAGTACAGTTAATTTAGATTCAATTAATGAATATTTAGATGAATTACAAGAAAATATGGCTTATAGTGGAATATATGTAGTTGATGATCCAATTACAGAAGAAGAAAGTACAGGCGGAAGCACATTACTAGTAATACCAAAGAGTACTGAAGATGGAAGTCAAGCAACCGTTAGAGTACTAGCCAATTCAGTAAACGGTGATGGATCAAAAATACTATATTTTATAAATTATGCAAGATTATTTTTAAATGTTGTAGATGATGATGAATATATTCCAATGTCTGTTGGATATTTAATAATTTATATTGTATTAATTGTATTT
>CAYVWC010000013.1:0-9624 GCA_964455415.1 uncultured Clostridium sp. | reverse complement strand
CAAGAGCACTAGGATATAGATATAAAGATAAAGCAATAAAAGGAGCAAAAACAATACCAAGAAGATTAAGAAGAGGAGTTGTAGGAGGAATAGTTGGAGGAGGATTAGCTCTTACTGGAGCAGCTGTTGGTATAGCATCAGGGGACCCAAGTAATGCATTTAAACTTGCAGCAGCAGGAGGTGCTGCAGGATATTATGGAGCAAACTACTATGGAGATAAAATTGCAAAAGAGGCAGGAGGAGCAGCAAAAACAGCAGGTACAGCCTTCTGGGGAGAGAAAGCAAAGGAGCGACAACAATATGTATTTGATAAAGAATTTAAGTCTAATCCTGAAAATATTAACACTTTAACTAAGACATTAGGTTCTAGAACAGAAGCTAAAAAAGCAATGAAAGACGGTAGTGTTCAAGCACTTCTAAATAATGGTATTACAGATGTAAATAAGGTTGGAAAAGCATTAAAATTAAGAGATAAATATATGAGACAAGGAATGAGTGATGATGCAGCATTGCACCGTGCAGTAGCAGTAGCTAAATGGAATAGAGATGCAGGAAAAGGAATTTATGAAATTAACTCTCGTGCAAGAGAATCATTTATAAAACAAACTATAGATCAAATACAAGATGCTAATCCAGGAGTTGATGCCAAGAGCAGAGTTGAACAATTACTTGAAGATATGGAATCATTTGAAACATAAAATAAATAAATTGGACTATATGTTCATTAAGGAGGCTATTATGCATAGATTTATAAGGTGGTATAATCAAAATAGAGAAGTATTCTTTATAATCGTTGTTATAATAGCCTTCATTATTATAATGATACAAGTTGTTAATGGAATATTTGCAGAAGAAAACGCACAAAAGAGAAATGAGATAGCTTCAGAAAATAGTGGTACTAATTCTAGTACTACTATTTCTACACCAAGCACAAGTGTAATAACAGGTGAGGAAATCTCACAAACACAAAGCAATATACTTGTAAATGTAATAGAAGAATTTGTAGAATATTGTAATGCTGGGGAAATAGAAAGTGCATATAATATGCTAACTGATGAGTGTAAGGAACTTATTTATCCAACATTAGAGTATTTTAATCAAAATTATTATCAAAAAATATTCTATATAGATAGGATGTATAGTTTAGAAAATTGGTATAATGAAGGAAATTTCTATACTTATTACATTAAATATACAGAAGATGTACTTGCATCAGGAAATCTAAATTCAGAAGATAACAAAGGAGATTATATAACAGTCGTAAAAGAGGGAACTAATTATAAATTAAACATTAGTAGTTATATAGGAAGAGAAATAATAAATAAACAAGAAGCAAGAAATGCTTTTTCAATAACAGTAAATTGGTTAGACATGTATATGGATTATACTATAGCTAATATTACTGTAAAAAATAATACATCAGATATGATATGTTTAGACACAAAAGAAGATAATACAACAATGTATTTGTATGATGAAAATGATGTGACATATAGTTCTTTATTAAACGAGATTGCAGATGAACAATTAATTATAAGAGCAAATATGTCAAATACATTAAACATAAAATTTAACAAAATATACAATCCAGAAAGGGTTTTAAGTGGAATAGTTTTTTCAGATATAGTATTAGATTATGAAGAATATTTAACAGGAAACAGTGAAAAAAATCCAGTAACTATAAATCTTAAAATTTATTAGAAGGAGTAGCAATATGGACCCAGAAAAAAACGAGCAAAAAAGAGATGATCAAGACTTAGGTATGCTTCAAAAAGGGATGAAGACATTATCAAAAAAAGCCAAAAATGTATTCAGCATGATTTTTAAGAAAATCGTTGCTGCTCTTGTTACGCCATTATTAATAAAGATTGTATTAGGTTTAGCATTAGTTGGAGTTATTGTTGCAGCTTTTTCAACGCTTCTTGATCTATTCGGGTCAGGTTCTACAGCAAATGTTGCATCAATGAGAGTTATTGAAAACGAAGTAAGTATTACAAGTACTGAAACAGAAGGTTATTATTTTAAAATTAATGATGATGTAATTGAAAAATATACAGAAGAATTATTCAAAGCTGATCAAGAAGGATATTATGAGATACCTGATAGTGATAGTGATAGTGACGAAGAAGACGAAGAGGAAGAAGCGGAAGAAGAGGAAGAGGAAATAGAATATGATGAATATGATGAAGAAGAACGAAATTCGACACGAGAAACTATAGAAGATTGGTTTAATACAGAAGATTTTGATGAATATTTGATAAAAATGATAAGAGCACAAATTGCAAGCTCTTATCCAAAACTTGGAGATTATGAAGGAGAAGACGGTTCAGAAGATAGTCAAGGAAATAAAAAAGATAAAGACGGAGATTATGTTGCACAAGGTGTGGTAGAAATACATAGAACTTTTATGAATCAGGACGGAACAGTCGGAAGTGAAATAGAGCTTGACTATTTACCATATGAAGAGTTTTCAGCATTAGTACAGGCAAATGATTCAAGTGTGCTTAACAATTTCTCATTTGATGAAGAAAAAGGATTAGTATATTATGCAACATATACTGAAACAGTAGTTACAGTAAATGGAGTAGAAACTTCAAGAACATATACACTAAGAGAAAATAGTGT
Organism: uncultured Clostridium sp.; assembly: GCA_964455415.1. GTDB lineage: Bacteria > Bacillota > Clostridia > TANB77 > CAG-508 > JAAWPK01. Next base: position 6,999 of record CAYVWC010000013.1, on the reverse strand, counting down.
ATCATATACAGCATTAACAACAATGTCTAGTATGCCATTTAATTTTCTATTTGCATTATTACAGACATCTGAATTACCTAGTTATGTTATGGCAGTAATTGACTTATTGTTAGAAGAAAGCGAAATAGTTCTGATGATACAGGATCAATTAAGTATTACAGAAATTACAGAAATAAATAGACAAGCCCAGCAAACAGATACACAAACGGTAACCTCATATACAGAAACTTATAGAGATGGAAATGGAACATCAGATGAAAGAACATATTGGGTTTATGGAGCTACAACTACGACATACTCATTTCCAGCAGGAGGTACTGAAGAAATAGTAACAACAACATATACAAATACAGCAAATGCATATATCCAAAAAGCATATACATGGTGTTTAGATTTTGAACAAGAAGCAACTTTAAATACTGTAATAAATGAAGGAGAGTCTGTAGAAGTCAATTATAGCGATTCAGAAATAAGTTCACTTTCATATACTTTAGTATCAAGTAATAGAGATAGTATACCTTCTGCAAGTAGTGCTAGTTCATACACAATAGTTGATACATATTTATCTGACAGCTATTTACTTGCATCAAGTAAGGTAGATACTGAAAATTACACTTGGAATTTGAGTTTGCTTACAGAAAAGAGAATAAATTATGAAAAGTTCTTAGGCCTATGGAAAAATGATACAGGAGAATATTATTTAGGAAGTCTATATGATGAAAATGGAATAGAAGTAGAATATATATTACCAGAAGAAGATACAGCAACAGACGCAGCAGTTACTAGAATAGCAGATCCAACAGAACAAAACATAGATGATCTAGTAGATTTGTTATCAATGTATGAAAACACCCAATTACATGAACAATTACTAAAATATTACTGGAATATATATTTTGGAGAAGACGTATACGATGTAGATTTAGATGCGTTATTGAACCTGTTTAATACTAGTGTAATGACATCAGTTACAGGATCATCACTTGTAAATTACATAAAAGCATGGGAAAATAGTAGCTTATGGCAATATGAAACAGGACTATCAACATCATTTCCAACAGGATACTTATCATCAGACGGAAACTATTACATAGTATATGAAGACGGAAGTGCAGGACATAACAATATTGCATATGGTATAGCAACATTTATATCAAGTTCAAGTAATGCAAGTGTAACACACCCAACGTATGGAGCAGGATATTATAACTGGCAATCAATTTTAGCAACATATGGTATAGATGTAACAACATTATATGAAGGAGCAGAAGTTCCAGTTGACGCCGTAAATTCAGCATTTGAAGATATCATAGGTACATTTGAAAGCAAAGTAGATACATATTTAAGTAGTCACGGAATAACACTTACACAAACACAAAGAGACGCATTAGTTGCAGTATGTTATCAATATGGAAACATAAATGGATTTGCAGAAGCATATAATGCATCATTAGATTCAGAAGGAAATGTAGATCCAGAATTAATAAAACAAAACTTTGTACTAACAAGTAATAATAATGCACAACCATTTAATTACAGTTCTACGACAAATGACAGAAAATATGCAAACTGGTATCTATTTACAGAAGGAATATATCTGGATAGATCTGGAAATGTAATACAAGCACAAGGTGGTTCAATAGTTGAATGGGCAAAAACAATACATGACTATATGTCAGATACTTCACATTTATATTATTACTGCTTAAATGGAACAGAAAAATCAAGAAGTACACACATTAGTGCAGGATTAAGCTGTGGTTTAGCATCAAGCTTTGCAGCTTCACAAGTTTCAGGAAATAATGGATACAGACTTACATGTTGTGCAACATATGTATCTTGGGTACTAGAAGAGGCAGGATATTTAGAGACTCATACAGATGCTGCAATTACATTATCATCATATTTAGCTGCTCTAGGGTGGACTAAAATTTCATCATACAGTGAGTTAGAAGCAGGAGACATCGTATTCATGGATACTGTCGGTGTAAACAATGGAGACATAACACACGTACAAATATATGTAGGAAATGGTACATGGTATAGTGCGGGATCAAACAGTAGTATACACAGAGTAGAAGCTATGCCTGACGACGGCGCAAGCGGACAATTTATATATGCATACAGAGCTCCAAATTAAAATAGGAGGTAAAAAAGATGAAATATTTCAAATATATCATATTAGCAGTAGTCATAATAATAATTATTATCATCTCTGTAATACTGTATATTATGAATAATGGAAACTACATATATGTGGATGAACAAGAGGAAACAGATTTTAGCACAGAAATTGATAGAGTAGTCAGTGAAGTTTCTATCAGAAATAATTATTATGCAGTTAAAAGTATAATTGAAAATTATTATTATGATTTAACACAGTTCAATATGACAGAAGATGATGTCTGGGTATTTGAAACAGACGATGAAGAAAATGTTATAAATACCACGACATTAACAGAAAGTATTGAAACAGAAAGGCAAGCATATATAAACAAAGTATACAACTACCTAAGAGAAGAATATATTGAAGAAAATAATATAACATTAAATAACTTACAATCAAAACTAGGAAACTATAATGACGTAGTGGTATTTATAGAAAATATGTATAGTGTAGACGCAAATGAAGATGTAAGAGTATATTTCGTAGAAGGTAGTGTAGTAGAAAAAAGTACATTAGAAACTACAGACTTTGAAATGACAGTATATGTAGATAGCCAAAATAGTGCATTTGAACTATATCCAGGGGGATATACATATGATATACAAATAGGCGAAGAATTAATACTAGATATAGAAAAAATAGAAAATAACACATATAATAAATATACATACAATATAATTGACGATGAAACACACTCTTCAAACTTGTTCAAAGACTATATAAATGGACTAATATACAATACAAGATATATATACAATAAATTAAACGAGGAATATAGAGAAACAAAATTTGGAAGTTTTGCTGAATTTACAAGCTATGTAGAAGATAACTATTATAAATTAATAACACCAGTACTAAACAGCTATCAAAGAACAGAAGAAGAAGACTATACACAATATGTTTTATTAGCTTCAAACGAAAAGTATTATATATTTTATGAAACAGCTATAATGCAGTATGAATTAATACTTGATACATATACAATAGATATACCAGAATTTACTGAAAGATATAATTCAGTAACAACTCAAGAAAAAGTAATCCTAAACATAAATAAATTTATGCTAGCAATAAATGACGGAGATTATAAATATGTATATAGAGTACTTGCAGATAGTTTTAAAACAAATAATTTCCCAACATATGAATCATTTGAAACATATATGAAAAATACATTTTTCGAGGAAAACGAGTTTGATTATGTAGAATTCGGAGATGAAGGAGGAACATATTATACATACAGAGTAAATATAACAGACGCAAGCGAAACATCTTCAAACACAATATCAAAGACATTTATAATGCTACTTGGGGAAGGAACAGACTTTGAATTATCGTTTAATGTGAGTTGACAAGAAAGCTACGGTATGTAGCTTTTTTAAATTTTTGTAATGAAAATGTAACGGAACTGTAACACAATAAAATGATAAATATGATATAATATATAAATAATAATGCAAAAGAGCGAGGAGGAATAAAAGTTATGTTAGAAAATAAAAACAAAATAACAATTGAAGAACTAAAAACATATCTTTTTTCTCTAGGTGAAGAACAAAAGAAGATTAAAGGAGAAAAAATACAAGAGTATTTGAGTAAATGTGGAGAAAATAAAAAGAAAGTTAAAGAAAGAGAAATACAAAAAATCGAAAAACAAGTATATAAAGAATATGCAGACATAATAGAGTCAAAAGATGATATTTTAAAGCTATTAGAAGAATGTGCAACAATTCCAAATAAAATGGAAAGTCTAGAAGTTGCAAGATATATGATATATAGAGTAAATGTAAAAAGTGCAGAAAATCTTTTGAATAAAGTTACAAAAAGGATAGGAAATAGATATAATGCATTAGTTGAAGCAATAGAAGAAGAAATAAAAGAATTTCCAAAGCTAAATAGTGTAGAGGAAATTGATTTTAGCATATATAAACCAAGTAGCGAGAAATTAAAAGAGGCTCAAAAACAATATAAAGAAAAGTACACAGATGAAGAAAGAAAGGAATTAGTCCAAAAAGAACTAGATATAATTGCAAAAGCAAAAATATTTAATACAACACCAATACCACATGAAATATTAAAAAATTCTGATAAAGATATACAAACAAAAATGCCAAAATTTAATAATGTAAGGCAAAAAAGAATAAAAATAATGTCTACAATGGAAGCAGATTATCTTAAACTTCAAGAACCTAGAGAAATAAATAAGATGATAGATGATGCCATTTTAAATATTGAAACAATAAATGAAATCCTTACAAGCTCAGAATACAAAAAAATAAAAAATAGTTTAATAAGAAAGAGAAAAAGGATATATAGAAGCACAAATGAATTAAGAAGTACTATAAAATTAAAAGAAAAGAGATCTGGAATTATAAATTATAATATACAAGAAGCACGTTATAATAGGATGGATACATTAAGAAACATAATAACAGAAGCAAATAATATAATTAAAGCAAATACAATTCCTGGAGCAGAAGAACAATTAGAAAAACTAAAAGCAGCATATGAAAGAGAAAAACAGTTTGCAGCAGTAATAGAAAATCTACAGAAAGAAGAAGGAAAAAAGGTTGAACAAAATGTTGAAGTTAAAGCACTTAAAGGGCAGATAGCAAACTTAAGAATCAGAGTAAATAAATCAAAGAAAATTATAGAAGAACAAGAAGAAAAAATAGAAAAAGCAAAAAAAGAATTATTTATACTTTGGAAAATGGAAATAGACACAACTATTTCAAAGAAGAAAGAAGTATTAGAAATTCCAGATAATTTTACAGACGATAAAGAAGAAGAGCAAAAACCAAATATAGCAAAAAACTTTTTGGCAAAGCTAAAAAAAGTACAAAACGGAAAACATGCATGTGTATAAAAGAATACAAACACCTCTATGAACATATAAATAAAAGAGGTGTTTTTTCATGAAAAAAATCAAAATAATTTTTTGCTTAATGATGCTTATAATAATTAGCTTGAACAACTTAGTATATGCAGATGATGAAATAGATGAAGAAAATATAACATGGGAAGAAATAGAAGAAATATTAGAGACAGCATCAGAAATAGAAGAAATACCAACAATAAATGCTAAAAATGCAATTATATACGACAGAACATCTCGGGGTAATAATATATGGGAAAGAAGAAAATGAAAGATGTAAAATGGCGTCTACAACCAAAATAATGACAGCAATAGTAGTTATAGAAAATGTAGAAAACTTAAATGATGTGGTAACAGTATCATCAAAAGCAGCAGGAACTGGAGGATCGAGACTAGGGCTTCAAACAAATGATAAGCTTACAGTAAATGACCTATTATATGGACTTATGCTATGTTCACGGAAACGATGCAGCAGTTGCACTTGCTGAATATGTATCTGGAGAGGTCGCAGAATTTGTTAATCTGATGAATAAAAAAGCAGAAGAATTGAAATTACAAGATACACATTTTGTAACACCACATGGATTAGATGATGAAGAGCATTATACAACAGCATATGAACTAGCCAAAATTACAGATTATGCACTAGAGATAGAAAAAATACAAGATTTAGTAACAACACAAACATACACAATTAATATAAATGGATATTCTAAAAATATAAAAAACACAAACGAATTGTTAGGGTATTTAGAAGGCGTATATGGTGTAAAAACTGGATTTACAAATGGAGCAAATAGATGTCTTGTTACCTCTGTAAAAAGAGGAGAAATGGATATAATATGTGTTGTTCTTGGGGCAGATACAAAAAAAGATAGAACACAAGATAGCATAAAACTCATAGAATACGCATACTCAAATTATCAAATGGTAGATTTAGAATTTATGATAAAAGATGAATTTGATACATTAGTTGAAAATACTAAATTTAGTATAGAAAAAGGAATAAACAATAACTTAACGATAGACTTAGAAGAAAGCAATATAACACTATATCCAGTATATATTGAGGACATCAAAGATATAAGGATTGAAACAGAAATAAATAATAACCTAATAGCTCCTGTATATAAAAATGAAAATATACGGAAAATTAACCATAAAAATAGATGAAAAAATTATAGCAAATCTAAATATTTTTGCAAAAAATGAAATAAGAAAAAAAGAAATATTTGACTATTTCGAACAACTGATATATAGCTTTAAAGATCTATTTACAGAAAAATACTGGGAAATAAATATATAGAAGATTTATAAGAAAAACTATTGAAAATTATAAAAATAGGTATAATTTCCAATAGTTTTAATATATATTATATTAACAACTTTGAGATTATTTTTCTTGACAATTCAACATATTTTTGGTATCATAATAAAGCATTATAAATATGCAGGTATAGTTTAGTGGTAAAACGAGACCTTGCCAAGGTTTAGTCACGAGTCCGATTCTCGTTACCTGCTCCAAATATGCGACCAATAGGTCGCATTGAAAATGTTACATCATTTAAACGGCGATATAGCCAAGTGGTAAGGCACGAGTCTGCAAAACTCTGATCCCCGGTTCGAATCCGGGTGTCGCCTCCAAAGACGTTTCTGTTCGAACTAACAGAATTGATACAAATTTTTTTCAGAAAAGCTATGCAAAAAAAATAATATATGATATAATAAATATAGGAAATGACAAACCACATATGTGGTCTTGCCAAGATAAGGATTTAAAAATAGTTCAATGTCAATAGTTGGGGTGAAATACCTGAAAAGTATTTTAATCTCAGCTTTTTTAATTGGTCAAAATTTTCAGGCTAAAAACAATATACCTAAAAATCAAAACTACAGATTTTATTCAAAATATTCATACGCAATTCGTTGACAATTGTATACAAAATGGTGTATAATGTAT
>CAYVWC010000012.1:0-22291 GCA_964455415.1 uncultured Clostridium sp. | reverse complement strand
TTACAGTCTGATACTTCAATATATTCAAGTATTGATTTTAGTTTTCTTAAGTATTTATCAGCTTCCTCAACAGAACGTATATCTGGTTCAGAAACAATTTCGATTAGTGGCACTCCTGCTCTGTTTAGGTCTACTAGGCTTCCCCTTCCATAGTCATCATGATTAAGTTTTCCTGCATCTTCTTCTATATGAATTCTAGTAAGTCTTATTTTCTTTTTTCCTTCTTCTGTTTCTATTTCTACATATCCTTTTTCACAAAGTGGTTTATCAAATTGTGATATCTGATATGATTTTGGAAGATCTGGATAAAAATAATTTTTTCTGTCATTTTTGCTATCTCTTGATATTTCACAATTTGTTGCAAGTCCTGCTTTTACTGCATATTCTACGACTTTTTCATTTAAAACTGGTAATGCTCCTGGCATCGCCATACACACAGGACAGCAATGTGTATTTGGCTCTCCTCCAAATTCAGTAGGGCATGAACAAAATATTTTTGTCTTTGTTGAAAGTTCTGCATGAACTTCGAGTCCTATAACTATTTCATAATCGTCTCTTGCCATTAGTCATTACCTCCTTTAAACATAGGTTTATAGTTTTCTCTAAATTTTACTTTTTGCTCAAAAGTATATCCAGCATTAAGTATTGTTTCTTCATCAAAAGCTTTACCTATTAATTGCATACCTATTGGCATTCCGTTTTTATCTACTCCACAAGGTATAGAAAGTCCTGGTAATCCTGCTATATTTATTGATACTGTACAAATATCTGCTAAATACATTTCTAATGGATTGTCTGATTTTTCCCCGAATTTGAATGCTGTTATTGGTGATGTAGGTGTAAGTAAAATATCATATTTGGCTAAATTTTTTGCAAATTCATTTTTTACTGCTGTTCTGACTTGTTGTGCTTTTTTATAATAAGCATCATAGTACCCAGAACTTAATACGTATGTTCCAAGTATAATTCTTCTTTTTACTTCCGCTCCAAATCCTTCACTTCTAGAATTTTTATATATTTCTTTTAGGTTTGTAAAGTTTTTTGTTCTATATCCGTATCTTATTCCGTCAAATCTTCCAAGGTTTGAACTTGCTTCTGCACATGCAATTATATAATAAGCAGCTAGGGCGTATTCTGCAACATCTAAAGAAGTTTCTTCTACAATTGCTCCTAGTTTTTTGTATTCTTCTATTGCTTTATTTAAGACTTCTTTTACTTCTTCATTAATTCCTTCTCCAAAAAATTCCTTTGGTACTCCTATTTTTAGTCCTTTTACATCATTTTTTAGAGCTTTTGTGTAGTCTTTTTTTGGAATATTTACAGATGTAGTATCTTTTTCATCATGTCCTGCTATAATTGATAATAATATTGCCGCATCTGTTACATCCTTTGTAATTGGACCTATTTGGTCAAGTGATGAGGCAAATGCTACTAGTCCATATCTTGAAACTAGTCCATATGTTGGTTTTAATCCTACAACTCCACAAAGTGATGACGGTTGTCTAATACTTCCTCCTGTATCTGAACCAAGTGCCCATGGCACCATATTAGCTGCAACTGCTGCTGCAGATCCTCCTGATGACCCTCCTGGTACTCTACTTAAGTCCCATGGATTTTTTGTTTTCTTGAAATATGATGTTTCAGTAGAGCTTCCCATAGCAAATTCGTCCATGTTAAGTTTTCCTAAATTTATCATATTTTCTTCATCTAATACTTTTTTTACAACTGTCCCGTCATATGGAGAGATAAAGTTTTCTAGCATTTTTGATGAACATGTTGTTTTTATTCCTTTTGTACACATGTTGTCTTTTATTCCTATTGGTATTCCAGCATATTCTCCTAGCTTTTCGTTGTTGCTTAATTTTTGTTCAATTTCCTTAGATTTCTCTATTGCTTCGTCTGTCAATGTAGTTACAAAGCTTTGTATTTCTTTTTCCTTTTCATCTATTCTATCTACATAGGCTTTTGTAATTTCTGTTATTGTAATCTCATTTTTATCAAGTTTTTCTTTTAATTCATGAACTGTCAATTCAGTAATGTCCATACTATATTATACTCCTTTCCGATTTCTATTAATTCGCTCAGAAATTAGCATATTGTTTTTTATACAAGATACTGATTTCTGGGCGAACTTATATTACTTTAGGGATTTTAAACATGTTTTGCTCTTTTTCTGGTGCATTTTCAAGTAGGCTTTCTTTATCTTCAAATTCTACTATCTCGTCTTTTCTAAATACATTACAGCTATCATTTGATCCTACTGTTTCTTTTAATCCTTCTACTGGTGCTTCATTTACAATATTTGCAAAATTTAATATTTCTTGTAAATTTAATAAGTAATTGTCAATTTCTTCTTCCTTTATTGTTAGGTTTGCAAGTTTTGCAATATGCAAAAGTTCTTCTTTCTCAACTTTCATAAGCTCTTGACCTCCTTACCTTTTATTATAATTTCTTATTATATAACGAAAATCCCAAAAAAACAAGCACAAATATCTCATTTCCCTAAGATTATGTATAATATTTATTTTATATTAATGTATATTTTTTCTTCATATTGCATAAACTATTACTAAATTTTTGAATTTTGAATAATAATTGTCAATATTGGAGGATTTATTATTATGTTTTATGAGAAATACATTAAAGAAAATGACGCTTTTGTTAAAAAATCGGAATTAGTTAAAAGTATTATTAAAACTCGTGAAGATTTATCTATTGCTAATAGCAATTTTGAGTTTGCTGAAGATGATCTTATTGATTACTATCTTTATCAAATAAAGGCTACTCAGTCTAAATATAATTATTTATTGAAAAAAGCTAAACAGGCTGGTATTTTTGTTAGTATGATTGATGAAATAGAAATAAAAAAATTAGATGAAGCTATCTAAAAAATCTTATCTTTAAAAGATATATTGTAATAAAATTTATTTTCTAATCATAAAATGTACAAATTAAGGACGAGGTGATTAGAAAGTGGAATTTATTAATATTCTAACTTATATATCAGGACTTTGCATTCTTTTTGTTTTATGCAGGATTTTTATAGTCCCTTTAAAAGCTATGTTTAAGCTTTTGCTTAATTCTTTAATTGGAGCTTTACTTATTCTTATAGTTAATTTTGTTGGTAGTTTTTTTAGTTTTTATATTGGACTTAACTTTTTTACAATTATATTTGTGAGTCTTCTTGGAATTCCTGGTGCAATCTTGCTTGCAGTTATCAGTTTTTTTATTTAATTCTTAAGTTTTCAAAGGACTTGCTATTTTTTTACCTCTATGATAATATTATATAATAATTTTATTTATATTATATAAATGGAGGTATTATATGTGTGGAATTGTAGGATATATTGGTAATAAAAAAGCTCGTCCTATATTAATTAATGGCCTTTTGAAACTAGAATATAGAGGATATGATTCAGCTGGTATTTCAACAATTGAAAATGATAACCTTTCATGTTTAAAACACAAGGGTAGAGTTAATGAACTTAAGAATATGAACGGAATTGACTTATTAGAAGGTACAGTTGGCATTGCACATACAAGGTGGGCAACTCATGGAAAACCTTCAAGTACAAACGCACATCCTCTTCTTGATAATAGTAAAACTTTTTCTGTTGTACATAATGGAATTATCGAAAATTATAGTGAGCTTAGATCTTTTCTAAATGATGCTGGCTATGTATTTGCTTCTGAAACTGATACCGAAGTTATCCCTAATCTAATACATTATTATTATACTAGAGAAGATGAAAATAATCATAATAAATTTATATCCGCTGTAAAAAAAGCAACTTCTGATTTAAAAGGTAGTTATGCAATTGTAGTTTTGTGCAAACTAGAGGCGGATAAAATTATTGTTGCAAGAAAGGATAGTCCTTTGGTTATTGGAGTAACTGATAATGAAAAATATGTTGCTTCTGATATTCCTGCAATTCTTGAGCATACAAATAATATATATATATTAAATGACGGTGATTTAGCGGAATTATCTAGTACAGATGTTGTATTTTATGATAAAGATTTTAAGATTATTCATAAGACTCCTGAAATCATTACTTGGGATGCAACAGCTGTTGATAAAAATGGTTATGATGATTTTATGTTAAAGGAAATTTATGAACAACCAAAAGCTATTAGAGAAACTATTGGAACAAGATTAATTCCTGGTAACAAATGTGATTTTAGTGATATAAATATATCTAAAGATTATTTATCTGGGCTTTCTAGTATATATATAATTGCTTGTGGTACTGCTATGCATGCTGGATTAGCTGTAAAACCAATTTTTGAAAGATTAGTTTCAATTCCTGTGACAGTTGATATTGCTTCTGAATTTAGATACAGAGATCCGCTTATAAATGAAAAAACTCTTATTATTTGTATCAGTCAGTCTGGTGAAACTGCCGATACTCTTGCTGCCTTAAAAAAGGCTAAGTCAATGGGTTGTAAAACTATTGCTATTTCAAATGTAATTGGAAGTTCTATAACAAGAGAAGCTGATTTTACTTTATATACACATGCTGGCCCAGAAATTGCTGTTGCGTCTACTAAAGCCTATACATCTCAAATAACAATACTTTCTCTTATCGCTATTCATTTTGCTGAAGTTTTAGGGTTGGATGAAAGCGACATGCTTCAAAATTTAAGAAATGAAATTCTAGAACTTCCTTCAAAAGCAAGTATTGTTTTGTCTAATACAGAATTTATACAATCTTTTGCAAAGAGAATACATAAAGAAAAAGATTTATTCTTTATTGGTAGAGGTGTAGATTATGCCGCAGCTATGGAAGCTTCTTTAAAATTAAAAGAAATTTCATATGTTCACTCTGATGCATATCAATCTGGCGAGTTAAAGCATGGCCCTATCGCTTTAATTGAAAATAATGTAACTGTTGTTGGCATTATAACTGATAGAAGATTAGTTGATAAATCTGTTAGCAATTTGCAAGAGGTAATAACTAGAGGAGCAAAAACTTTAGTTGTAACAAACCAAAGTTTAAATAAAAAGATTTTCCCAAATATTATAAATATTCCACAAGTTCATCCTCTTCTTTCCCCTGTACTTTCTATAATACCGCTTCAACTTTTAGCATATTATGTTTCAAAAGAAAAGGGACTTGATGTAGATAAACCTAGAAATCTTGCAAAATCTGTAACTGTTGAGTAAAATATATTAAATAAGATGTAAGAATTTGATACTTACATCTTATTTTTTATTCTCTATCTTCTTTGTGTTGTGTTTTTCTTTCTATTGTTGGTTTTCCTTTAGGTCTACTATCCACTTTCGGTGGTGTAACCTTAGCCCTTAAGTTTCCTACAAAATCATTTCTTTTTTGCTTTGCTGAACTTTTTTCTTCTATTCTTTTTATATATCTATTTATTGGGAAAGTTCCTATTGTAACTTTTTCTAGTCTTCCTATACTTCTAGCATATTCTTCTATTGCATTTATTATTTCTTCGCTTTCTCCATTAAGCTTGCCGTCTTCATAATTTCTGACTACGATAATTGGCATATCGCAATCTAACGCATATTTAAACATACTAAAATCATTTGGTCCATTTCCTATACAAGTAAACTCTCTAATTCCTGTATATTCAGATAAAAACTCTACTGCTTCTCCTTTGCTACTTTCTCCGTCTGTAATGTCCAATCTATAGTTTCTTCTTGCTTTACGTGGAAATGCCGTTGCTCCAATATCTGTCCAACACTGTATATCATTTTCATCTATAAACTTTATTATATCTTTCATTAATTTTCTACTTCCAGCTAATGTTACTTTTGTTATATCACTTTTTTCGTCAAAAATTGCCTGAATTAGTTTTTCTGCCTCCTCATGTTTTACACTGGTTTCTTTTTCATAATACTTTTCTACATCTTCTGCATCAGCAGCATATACATATTCTCCGTCAGTATATCTTATATCCTCTGGGTTTCCTCCTAGTCTTATAAATTCTTCTAATACTCCTCTCCTTGTATTTGTTTTTAATGTTGTCCTTTTTATATATTCTCCATTTTTATTATCATATATTGTTCCACCATTATCTGCTATAATATATCTTGGAGGCATTATTCCATGCTCTTTGCAAGTATCTCTTACATAGCTATTTGTTCTTCCTGTTGCTGTTACAAAACTTATACCTCTTTTTGACATCCTGCAAATATCTACTGATAATTTGCTATCTGTTAAGTCTAATGTTCCGTCTAAGTCAAATATACACATCTTATTTTCCTGCAAAATTTATTCCCCCTTTTTTACTTAGAGTAAATTTGATATTTTTATAAATTCTTCTAAAGTTAGAGCTTCACCCCTTATCTTTTCATTTATCTTTAGTTTCTCTAGTATTTCCTTTATCTCTTCTTTTCCTACTCCTATATCTGTATTTTGCAGTGTATTTACTAGTGTTTTTCTTCTTTGCATGAAAGCATATTTTATTATTTTAAAAAGTTTTTCTTCATCTTTTACATCAGTATTTTTTTCTTTTTTGGGTTTTAATGTTATTACTTCTGATTCTACTTTTGGTGAAGGTATAAATGAGTTGTTAGGAACTATAAAAAGTTTTTCTGCTACTGCGTAGTATTCTACCGCATAAGTTATTGCCCCTGCTTCTCTACTTCCTGTTTTAGCACATAGCCTATCTGCTACTTCTTTTTGTATCATTACTGTTATACTATCAAAATCTTCTTTTGCTTCTAAAAGTTTCATAATTATTGGAGTCGTTATATAATATGGTAGATTTGCAACTATTTTTGTTTTAGTCATTTTACTGTCTTGTATTATCTTGCTCAAGTTAACTTTTAATATATCATCATTTATTATTTCTATATTGTTAAATAGTTTAAATCTATCTTCTAGTATTTCTATCATCTTTTTATCTAACTCTACACATACTACTTTCCCCGCCTTTTTTAATAATTCATTAGTAAGCGTTCCAAGTCCTGGTCCAATTTCAATAACTAAATCTTCTTTATCTATTCCTGCACTATTAACTATCTTATTTACAATTTCTTGATCTATTAGAAAATTTTGTCCTAAGAGTTTATTTGCAGTTATATTATATTTTTTTAGTAAAAATTTAGTTTCTTCTAAGATATTCAAATTTTTCTCCTTTATTTTTATATAATTTCTATAGTACCTAATTTAGTTTTATTTTATAATAATTTCGGACTTTTTTCAATATTTTACTTTATCTTTTGCTTAATTTATTGTATAATAAATGAATATTATACTTTCCGTAAGGGTTAAAGGTATAAAAGTTTATTTAGGAGATGATTAATATATGGCTTACAATTTTAAAGAGGTAGAAAAAAAATGGCAAACAAAATGGGAAACTGAGGGAACTTTTAATGCTAAAAGTGATTATTCATTAAAGAAATGGTATGGTCTTATAGAATTCCCTTATCCTTCTGGTCAAGGCTTACATGTTGGACATCCTAGAAGTTATACTGCTCTTGATATTATCGCAAGAAAAAGAAGGCTTGAAGGTTATAATGTATTATACCCTATTGGATTTGATGCTTTTGGTCTGCCTGCTGAAAATTATGCAATAAAAACAAATATTCATCCAAGTATTATTACTGAGGAAAATATAAATCATTTCAGAGCACAATTAAAATCAATTGGATTCTCTTTTGACTGGTCTAGGGAAATTAATACAACTGATCCAAAATATTACAAATGGACTCAATGGATTTTTATACAATTATTTAAACATGGTTTAGCTTATAAAGCTACAATGCCAATAAATTATTGTACTAGTTGTAAAGTCGGTCTTGCTAATGAAGAGGTTGTAAATGGTGTTTGTGAAAGATGTGGCGGAGAAGTTATACAAAAAGAGAAGAGCCAATGGATGTTAAAAATTACAGATTATGCCCAAAGATTACTTGATGATTTAGATGATGTTGATTTCTTAGAAAAAATTAAAATTCAACAACGTAATTGGATCGGAAAAAGTGAAGGTGCAGAAGCTAAATTTGAAATTGAAGGAACTGATAAATCACTTCTTGTATATACCACAAGACCTGATACTATGTTTGGTGCAACATATATGGTAGTTGCTCCTGAACATGAAATAATAAATGAATTAAAAGATAAAATTACGAATATTGATGAAGTTGAAGAATACAAAAAACAAGCTGCTAAGAAATCTGATTTTGAGAGGACTGAAGTTTCAAAAGAAAAAACTGGTATAGAAATTAAAGGAATAAGAGCTATAAATCCTCTAACAAATGAAAGTATTCCTATCTGGATTTCTGATTATGTATTAATTACATATGGTACAGGTGCTATTATGGCTGTTCCTGCTCATGATACAAGAGACTATGAATTTGCTAAAAAGTTTAATCTTCCTATTAAACAAGTTATTACAAATAAAGAAAATACTGTGTCTGTTGATTCTGAACCTTATATAGATATAGATAATGGTGTTCTTATAAATTCTGGATTTATAAATGGCATGTGCGTTAAAGATGCAATAAAGTCTACTATAAAATATTTGGAAGATCATAATATCGGAAAATCAAAAGTTAATTATAAACTAAGGGATTGGGTTTTCTCAAGACAGAGATATTGGGGTGAACCTATTCCTATGGTATATTGTGAAAAATGTGGTTGGGTTCCTCTTGATGAAAAAGATTTACCTTTGAAACTTCCTGAGGTTGAAGAATTTTTACCTGGCGAAAATGGTGAATCTCCTCTTGCTAAACTAACAGATTGGATCAAAACAACTTGTCCTTGCTGTGGTGATTCTGCTGAAAGAGAAACTGATACAATGCCTCAATGGGCTGGTTCTTCATGGTATTTCTTACGTTACATGGATGCTCACAATGATAATGCTTTAGCTTCTAAAGAAGCTTTAGATTATTGGACACCTGTTGATTGGTATAATGGTGGAATGGAACATACTACTCTTCATCTACTTTATTCAAGATTTTGGCATAAGTTTTTATATGATATTGGTGTTGTTCCTACAAAAGAGCCTTATGCAAAACGTACTTCTCATGGTATGATTTTAGGTAATAATGGAGAAAAAATGTCTAAGTCTAAGGGTAATGTTGTTAATCCAGATGATATTGTTGCAGAATTTGGTGCAGATACTTTTAGAACTTATGAAATGTTTATTGGACCATTTGATCAATCTACACCTTGGTCTATGGAATCTTTACGTGGTTGTCATAAATTTTTAGATAGAGTTTGGAATTTAACTGAATTCTTAGAAGAAGGCGATGTTTATTCTAAGGATTTTGAAAAGATGATAAATAAGGCTATCAAAAAGATTTCTGAAGACTATGAAGCTATGAAATTTAATACTGCTGTTAGTACTTTCATGACTATGGTTAATGAATTTTATAGATTGAAAAGAATTAATAAAGCTGAATTTAGCACTTTCCTTATCTTGTTAAATCCTATAGCTCCTCATATAACAGAAGAATTGTATTCTAAAATAGGAAATAACAAAACAATTGCCGAAAGTTCTTGGCCAGTATTTGATAAAGAAAAAATAGTTGATGATGAAATCGAAATTCCAATTCAAGTTAACGGAAAGCTAAAAGGAACAATTACTATTGCTCTTGATAGTGAAGAAGCTACTGTAAAAGAACTTGTTCATGAAAAGATTGCAAATATTTTAGACGGAAAACAAATTGTAAAAGAGATATATGTTAAGAATAAAATCTATAATATAGTTGTAAAGTAGTATTATGAACAAATAGGAATCCCGAAATAGGATTCCTATTATTATTTTATCTTATTTTTTATTTCTGCATAGTCTGGATTAAATCCAAATAATGTTTTTAGTTTTCTTATTAGTGTTGATATAAAGTTATGTTTTACAACTACTAAATCTGTAATTTCGCCATTTCTTAAATCATATCTTTTTTCTAGCTGAACCATTTTATCTATATAATAGTCATTATAGAAGTTATCTCCTTCTACATTTCCTATTAAGTTTTTAAATGAGTATAGTTTATTTCTATAGTTTTCAATCAATTTTGGTGTATATGCTAGGTTTATAGCATTGTCAAAATAACTTGTAAGTATTAGTTTTTGTGTATTTAAGAATAATTCTTTGATTTTTTGTTTTTGCTTTTCTATTTCTTTTGTATTCTTTTTAGTAAACGTTTCATCTGTATCAAATTTTTGTAAATCTGAATATATTTTTTCTAGTTTTTCTTGTGCTTCTACTAATAAATCAATGTTCTTTTGTATTGTATAGAAAAGTTTTTCTGATGTCAATGATATATATTGTTCTTTAAATTTGTTATTTGTATTTATTGTACTGTCAAATAATATGTCTTCCCCAATTTCATAAGCCATTTGATTTACTAATGCACACTCTAATGGATAATATGTTGGCGTATTTGTTGAAATTTCTATATCAAAATACTTCTCATTTTCATATGGTCTTCCTATACATTTTGCTGCCATTAACTGGACTGCCGCTTCGTTTAGCCCTGTTCCTGGCAAATTTCCGTCAGTATAATCACATAACCCTAATTTTATAATTTCTCCATTTTTATCGCATTTTTCTTGTATAAAATGTATGCACTCATGTATTGCTACATTTGCTAAGTTATCACTTTCTATATTGCAATTAAAATATATTGTTTTGTTTTTATAAAAATATTTAGCGGAAATTCCTTCTGGAAGTTTTGCATAATACATATTAAGCCTAGATATATTCATAAAAAGATTTCTTGTATCCAAATTTAGTTTAGGAAAATTTTTAGAAAGGCTATCTGAAACATTTTTTGCGAGATTGTTTATTGTTAGTGTATCTAATGGTGAAATAACTTCTATTCCTTCTCTTTTTAAAGCTTTCTTTATTCCCATACGTATTCCTTTCTTATATCATTAGTATTTTTCTCTATATACCTTATATTATTTATAAAACCCCTAGTAAATCAGATTATACTATATCAAGTTTACAAATCAGTTACATCATTATTACATTTTCTTTACATTGATTTTATGATTATAAAGTCTTTATTTTTCGTTTATTTTAATATATAATATATGTATTAATTTTATTATAGATAAGGAGTTAATTAAAGTGAATCCAGAAGCATTAAATAAACTTTATAATCTTTTAGATGAAATCCCTGTTACTGCAACAAATAAGTACTTGATTGCAAACATACGAGAACTTTTAGATAATAAACAATTTGATGAAGCGTTAAAGGCAATTCAAGATTTAAGATCCGAAAACTTAAGAAGTCCAATGGAAAATAAAAGTTCTGAAAAATCTCCAATTTCTTCAGATGTTGAAGAAGTTGGAGAAGAAATACAGATATACCCTGATGAACTTATAAATGAGGAATTGGAGGAAATTTATATAGGCTTATTGTTAAATGACCCTAAATCTATTAGCAAGTATTATTTTCCATATGAAGATTGTTATTTTGCAAATGAAACAATTCTTGATTTATATAAGGTTGTATTATTTACAGACGGAGAAGCATACGCTTCTGAAGCAGCAAAAAAATCTTTTAATTTTGCTAAAAATGTAGATGTTCTATTCCCATTAAAACAAGATTATAAGTTGAAGATAAAGGGCAGGGTTTATAATTTTGAAAAAATATATGTGGATCTTAGAAAGCTTTTCATATTAAGAAAAAATTATTTAAGAATTCCTATTAAAAATATTCAAAATAAGATTGTGGATATTATAAATTATAAACTTTATGATCAGATGTCTATTGAAGAAGTAGAAAGTGCAGTAAATCAAGCTGAAGTTACATCAAAGTTTAAACAATCTGTCTTAAATAATGGTTTGGTTGATTTTCTAACATCAGGTTCTAATAATTTAGCAAATGGTTTATTTCTACCTTTCCCTATTCTTTCTAGTGTTTTTAAAGGTATTAGAAAAGGCGAAACCACTTCATTTGCTATGCCTTCTAACTCAGGAAAAAGTAGATTTACAATAAATCTTTCAGCATATTTAGCTTTTGTTCATAAGAAAAAAGTTTTAGTTATCTCAAATGAGATGTCTGAAGAAAAAATGAAACTTTGTTTACTAACTACTGTTATTAATAATCCTGAAATTCAAAAAATACATAAGCAAGATTTAAAAATATCTGAAGGGGAACTTCTTGAACTCAAATTTAGACCAGATGAAAAAGCAAATGTGGAACTAGATGAAGACGGTTATATTGCAAGAGCTAAAAATGAAAAGCATAATGCTTTTATTGAAAAACTTAAAAAATATTCTTCTGATTTCAATAAGACTTTAACTGTTGCAGATTGGTTGAATAAGCAAATTAATACATCTATCTATTTTATAAACATTACAGATCATACAAATGATGAATTAAACAAAGTTATAAAAAATTATTATTATAAGGAACAAATACAATATGTTTTCTATGATACTTTAAAAGCTGATACTGAAAATATTGGAAGTGGAGAAGCTGTAAAAAAGACTGCAACTATACTTTCAAATTTGGCACAGAATTTTAATATTTTTATTGGTTCTACTATGCAACTTACAGAAGGATCTACCCCTCCTTTAAATTTGACTGTTAATGATCTATCTGCAAGCAGAACAGTAAAAGAAGTTTTAGATACTCTTTGTCTAATGAAACAAATCCATGTTGATAATTATAAGGACTATGAATATTCATTAAACGAAGTTGATACTGAGTTCTTTGATTTAAAGAAGTTTAAAGACCCAAATGTTAGATATTATGCTTGTGTTGTTGATAAGAATAGAGCTGGTAGTAAACCTAAAGTATTGTTTAGATTAAATCTTGCTTATAATTCTTGGGAGGAATTAGGATATTTACGATTAAAACAATAAATTTTTTCCAAAGTTTCAATACTATTTACATAATAATTGACTTTTTATATAATTTAGTATTATAATTGATATGTTCAACAGGAGGTTTTTATGTATAATTTAGTTGTTTTTGCTTCTGGAAATGGTACAACCCTTCAAGCAATAATTGATGCTATTCAAGAAAAGAATTTATTTGCTAATATTTCATTAGTTGTATCAAACAATCCTAATGCTTATGCCTTAGAAAGAGCAAAAAAAGCAAATATTCCAACATATATAATAACTAAAAAAGATGACAAGCAGATTGATGATGAATTACTTAGCGTATTATCAAAGGTCGATGTTAATTTAATTGTTCTTGCAGGCTATTTAAAGCTAATTGGTCCAAAACTAATTGATAAATACACAATAATAAATACACACCCTTCCCTACTTCCTAAATATGGAGGTAAAGGAATGTATGGAATTAATGTACATAAAGCTGTTATTGCAGCTAAGGAAGATTATAGTGGAGTAACTCTTCATTACGTAAACGGAGAATATGACAAAGGTGATACTATTATGCAAACTGTTGTAAAGGTTTTACCTACTGATACTCCTGAGGATTTAGCATCCAGAATTCAGGTTGCTGAAAAAATCCAACTTATCGAAGTTTTGAAGTCTTTTGCTTCTAACAAATAACGAAATTAATAACCTTTTGGTTTTTAATATATATTTTATTATGGAGGTTTCTTATGAAGGAAAATGTTGATGTTGCTATTATTATGGGAAGTGATTCAGACCTTTCTATAATGAAAGATGCAGCTAAGTTTTTGGATGATATGGGTATATCTTATGAAATTACTATACTTTCAGTACATAGATGCCCTGATGCTGCATTTGAATATGCTAAAAGTTTAAAAGACAGAAAGGTTAAGGTTATAATTGCTGGTGCTGGTGGTGCAGCTCATCTACCTGGTGTTTTTGCAGCACAAGTTCCTTGTCCAGTTATTGGTGTTCCTATAATGTCTAAAACTTTAAATGGCGTAGATTCTTTATATTCAATAGTTCAAATGCCTTCTGGAATACCTGTTGCAACTGTTGCGATTAACGGTGCAAAAAATGCTGGTATTCTTGCTGCAACTATTATTTCTACATCAAATGAAGATATATATAAGAAAATATGTGATTATAAAGCATCTTTAAATTCTGCTGTTTTGAACAAAAATGAAAAGCTACAAAAGATTGGTTATGAAAATTATCTAAAAGAAATGAATTCTTAAAACAATTATATCTAAGAGGTGATAATATTATGAAAAAAATTAGTAGTGGAAAAGTTCGTGAAATTTATGAAGTAGATGATGATAAATTAATGTTGGTAGTTTCTGATAGAATTTCAGCATTTGATGTTATATTACCTACTCCTGTTCAAGATAAGGGAAAGGTTTTAAATAGGATTTCTGAGTTTTGGTTTAACTATGTAAAAGACATAATCCCAAATCATATTATAACAACTAAATTTGAAGAGTTTCCAGAAGAATTTCAAAAAGAAGAATTTAGAGATAGAAGTATGTTAGTTAAAAAGCTAAAAATGCTTCCTATTGAATGTATTGTTAGAGGTTATATAACTGGTTCTGGTTGGAAAAGTTATCAAGAAAGTGGAAAAGTTTGTGGTATTGAATTACCAAAGGGACTTAAAGAATCAGAAAAATTGCCAGAGCCAATATTTACTCCTTCTACTAAAGCTGAAGAAGGACATGATATAAATATAAGTTTTGAAGAAACTTGTAATATAATTGGAAAAGATTTAGCAGAAAAGGTAAAAAATAAAACAATAGAGATTTATAAAAAATGTTCTGAATATGCAAGTTCAAAAGGTATAATTATAGCTGATACAAAATTTGAATTTGGAATAGATGAAAATGGAGAATTAGTATTAGGAGATGAAGTGTTAACTCCTGATTCAAGTAGATTTTGGCCTGCTGATGAATATGAAATTGGAAAAAGCCAGAAGAGTTTTGACAAACAATATATGCGTGATTGGTTAAAACAAAATCATTGGGATGCAGAAAATCCTACACCAATTCCAGATGATGTTATTGCGACAACAAGAGAAAAATATATAGAAGCATTTGAAAGAATTACTGGAGAAAGATTTTAAAAAAGAGGCAGGATTACCTGCCTTTTTTTAAACATTTACTTCAACATCAATGTTTTTTATTATATTCTTATTTTTTTCAAGTATAGGATCTACTTCTTCTTTTATAAAATCTTCTACTTGCTTTACTGCTCTACCACATAAATTATCTGGATTTAAAGCTTTTAGTATTTCTTCCTTCGTCAATCCAAATGTCTCATCTTTAGCAATTCTATCTACTAAGTCATTTGGTCGTCCATATTCTTTAACTTCTCTTGCTGATTCCATTGAATATATTCTTATTTTTTCATGTAATTCTTGTCTGTCTCCCCCTTTTAAAACAGCGTTCATAAGTATTTCTTCAGTTCCCATGAAAGGTAGTTCTTGCATTAAATTTGTTCTTATTACATTTTTATAAACAACTATTCCAGATGCAATATTTGCGTATAATATTAATACAGCATCTATTGCTAAAAACGCTTCTGGAACGCAAATTCTTTTATTTGCAGAATCATCTAGTGTTCTCTCTAGCCATTGAGTTGCAGCTGTTATTGCTGGATCTTGTGACAAAACCATGACATGTCTTGAAAGAGAATTTATCCTTTCACTTCTCATTGGATTTCTCTTATATGCCATAGCAGATGATCCTATTTGTCCCTTTTCAAAAGGTTCTTCTAATTCTTTTTCATGTTGTAATAATCTCATATCATTTGCAAATTTTGATGCACTTTGTGCTATAGAAGAAAGTAGATTTAATACTCTTGTATCTAGCTTTCTTGTATAAGTTTGACCTGATACAGGAAATACTTTATCAAATCCCATTTTGTTTGCGATTTTCTTATCTATCTGTTTTACTTTTTCTTCGTCTTTAAATAACTTCATAAAACTTTCTTGAGTTCCTGTTGTACCTTTACAACCTAAAAGTTTCATATTTTTTTGCACAAATTCTAATTCTTCTAAATCTTCTATCAAATCTTGTATCCATAACGTTGCTCTTTTTCCAACTGTTGTAAGTTGTGCTGGTTGAAAATGTGTATATCCAAGACAAGTAACATCTTTATTTTCTATTGCGAATTTTTTTAAGTTACTTATAACTAATATCAATTTTTCTTTTACAAGTTCTAATGCCTTACTCATTAATATAACATCTGAATTGTCAGTTACAAAACATGAAGTTGCTCCTAAATGTATTATTCCTTTTGCAGAAGGACATTTTGTTCCAAATTCATATACATGTGCCATAACATCATGTCTACACTCTTTTTCTCTTTTTGCAACTACATCGTAATCTATATCATATATGTGTGCTTTCATTTCTTCTATTTGTTCATCTGTTATATTTATTCCTAGTTCTTTTTCAGTTTCTGCAAGTGCCACCCATAGTTTTCTCCATGTACTGTATTTTGAATCTGATGACCATATTTCGTTCATCTCTTTACTTGCATATCTACCACTTAAAGGTGTAACATATATTTTTTCCATAATTAGCATTTTCCTTTCAAATTATATTAATAATTTTTATTTTAGCAAAATTATTGTATCACAAATTCTCTTGTTTTGCAATGACTATGCTGTTTCTCTCGTTTTCTATTATATCTTAATCTATTACTTTTATCAAGACATATTAATTTATTTTAGACAAAAAACGCTAAAATACTTATAATTTAGACTATCTCTGCCAAAATTCCTATTGACTTTTTTTTTGTCATGTTAGATAATATAGTTGTTGGAAATTTTAGAGCATTTTGCTCAATTGGAGGTCTTATATATGTCAAAAGTTGATGTTGTTTTAGGTGCCTTTTATGGCGACGAAGGAAAGGGAAAAATCATCGATTATCTTTCTACTAAAGCTGATGTTTCTATTAGATGTACTGGTGGTAATAACGCTGGTCATACAATAGAAGTTGGAGGTACAAAATATGCATTCCACCTTATACCTTCTGGAGTGCTAAATGAAGAAACTTTAGCTGTAATAGGTAATGGCGTAGTTGTTGATCCTAAAGTATTGATTGAAGAAATTGATAATTTAAAAAGTCATGGCTATTCAGTAAGTAATTTACGCATAAGCGATAAAGCTCATGTAATTATGCCTTATCACATAGCTACAGATAAAATGTTAGAGGAAAACAGAGGAGATAAAAAAATAGGAACTACATGCCGTGGAATTGGGCCTGCATATTGTGATAAATATGAACGTTCTGGAATTAGAATGCAAGACTTTATAAGACCTAGATTTGCTGATTTAGTTCGTAGAAATGTTGAAAACAAAAATAAGATATTTAAGGCGTATGGCTACCCTGAAATGAACGCTGAAGAAATCATTTCTGAATATACTAAATATGCTGAAATTATAAAACCATACATTGTAGATACAGTAGTATTGCTTCACAATTCTATGAAAGAAAACAAAAAATTACTTTGTGAAGGAGCACAAGCAACTTTACTTGATATAGACTTTGGATCTTATCCATATGTTACCTCTTCAAACCCTTCTCTTGGAGGAATTTGTACAGGAAGTGGTTTAAGTCCAAAAGATATTGGAGAAGTATATGGTGTAATTAAAGCTTATTCTTCTAGAGTAGGTGCTGGACCATACATAACAGAACAAAATAATGAAATTGGAGATACTATAAGAGAACTTGGTCATGAATATGGTACAACAACAAAAAGACCTAGAAGATGTGGTTGGCTTGACCTTGTTGCTTTAAAATATGCAGTCATGATTAACGGTATTACAGGAATTGCAATCAATCATGTTGATACAATCGGAAAACTAGATAAAATACAATTATGTGTTGCATATAACCATAAAGGAAAAATAACTACAGATTTCTCTACTACTCCTGAATATTTGAATAATTGTACAGCTGTATATGAAGAGTTTGAGGGAAACTTTGGAGATATTAGTAATATCAAAAAACGTGAAGATCTTCCTGAAAACGCTAAAAAATACCTTGCTAGGATAGAAGAAGTTGTTGGCTGTCCAATCAAATTTATAGGAACTGGTGCAGGAAGAGAAAACTTAATAGTTGACTAAATGTAATGAATAAAGGGTGTTTTATTTAAAAACACCCTTTATTTTGTTTTCTTATAATTCATTATTCTAGTTTTCCATAATATGAATTTAATAGTATCTGTTTTAGCTCTGTAACTAATGGAAGTCTTGGATTTGCTGTTGTACATTGATCTTCAAATGCTCTTTCAGCTAAATCATCTAATTTTGCTAAAAATTCTTCTTCATTTACCCCTTCTTCTTTAAGTGTTGCTGGTATCTCTAATTTTTTATTCATTTCTTGTATTGATTCAATTAAGGATTTTACACCCTCTTCTGTATTTGATGCTTTTAATCCTAATCTCTTTGCTAAATTTGCATACTTCTGATCTGCTATAAAATATTCATATTTAGGAAATGAAACAAATTTTGTAGGTTGAGTACTATTATATTTTATAACATATGGGAGTAATATTGCATTAGCTCTACCATGTGCTATATGAAATTCTCCACCAAGTTTATGAGCAAGAGAGTGATTTATTCCAAGAAAAGCATTAGTAAATGACATACCTGCTATACAGCTTGCATTGTGCATTTTCTCACGTGCTACTCTATCATTTCCATTTTCATACGCAATTGGTAAATAATTATATACAATCTCCACTGCTTTTTCTGCCAATCCGTCAGTATAATCTGATGCCATATTTGAAACATAACTTTCTATTGCATGAGTTAATACATCCATTCCCGTATCAGCTGTTATTTTCTTTGGAAGTGACATAACTAAATCTGGATCAATTATTGCTATATCTGGTGTTAATTCATAATCAGCAAGAGGATATTTTATATTTTTCTTTTTATCTGTAATAACTGCAAATGATGTTACCTCAGAACCCGTACCAGATGTTGTTGGGATTGCTACCATTTTTGCCTTTCCCCCAAGTTTTGGGAATTTATAGGTACGTTTCCTAATATCCATAAACTTAAGCTTTAATCCTTCTACATCAGCCTCTGGGTGCTCATAAAATAACCACATCCCTTTTGCAGCATCCATTGGACTTCCTCCTCCGAATAGCTATTATTACATCAGGATTAAACTTGTTCATCAACTCTACGCCTCTTTTTATTGTGTCAAATGAAGGGTCTGGTTCTACCTCTGCAAATATTTCTGAATGCACATAATCTCTTCTCTTTCTTAAATGATATAATACTTTATCTACATAGCCTAATTTTATCATTGATTCATCTGTTACGATAAACGCTCTTGATATATCAGGCATTTTTTCTAAATAACCTATTGAACCTGCTTCAAAATATATTTTTTCTGGTATCTTAAACCATTGCATGTTTACTCTCCTTTTAGCAACTCTTTTTATATTTATTAAATTAACTGATGAAACATTTGCTGTTGTTGAATTACCACCAAATGTTCCACACCCAAGAGTTAATGAAGGCATATTTGTATTATATATATCACCTATAGCACCATGAGTTGAAGGTGAATTTACTATAATTCTTCCAACTTTGACAATATTAGAAAATTTGTTTATTGTATCCTCATTTTCAGAGTGTATTACAGCAGAGTGTCCTAATCCTCCATACTCAATTAGCTTTTCTGCTATTTCTATTCCTTTATCTGCGTTTGGCACAATATAGTAAGCAAGTACTGGGCTTAGTTTTTCCTTAGAAAATGGATATCCGTCTCCAATTCCTGTTTGAGGTACAACAATTACCTTAGTTTTTTCTGGAATATTTATTCCTGCAGCTTTTGCAATATTATATGGACTTTGTCCTGCTATTTCTGATTTCAATTTTTCATTTTCAAACATACTCTTTTCTAGTTTGTCTGTTTCTCCTTTATTTAAGAAATAGCAATTTGCTTCTTTCATTAGTTTTTCAAATTCTTTTGAGATTTCTTTATCTACTATAACTGCCTGTTCTGAGGCACAAATCATACCATTATCAAAAGATTTTGAAAGAACTAGATCAGTAACTGCTGTTTTGAGTTTTGCCGTTTTATCTATATAGCAAGGTACATTTCCGTGGTCCTACACCAAGAGCTGGCTTTCCACATGAATATGCAGATTTTACCATCCCTGTTCCGCCTGTTGCAAGTATTAAATTTACGTCTGGATGAGTCATTAACAGTCTAGTTGCATGTACTGAAGGCTCTTCTATCCACAATATACAATCTTTAGGAGCACCTGCTTCTACTGCAGCATCTCTTAGAATTCTTGCTGCTTCACTACTACACTTTTGTGCAGAAGGGTGAAAACCAAATATTATAACGTTTCTTGTTTTTGCAGCAATAATAGACTTAAACATTGTTGTAGAAGTTGGATTAGTAACAGGCGTTACTCCAGCAATAATTCCTATAGGCTCTGCTATTTCTTCATATCCTTCTTCTTCATTATCCTCAATTACACCTACTGTTTTATCATATTTGATACTGTGATATACATATTCAGATGCAAACATATTCTTTGTAATTTTATCCTCATATATACCCCTTTTTGTTTCTTCTACTGCCATTTTTGCTAGTTTCATATGGTTCTCAAGTCCAGCCATAGCCATTTTTTTAGTAATTTTGTTTACTGTTTCTTGGTCTAATTTCATATACTCTTGAGATGCAATTTTAGCTTTTTCAATAAGAGCATCTATCATATTTTTTATTTTCTTCTCTTCTTCCTCTGAAATTTCTTTTGGCATATTTTTTCCTCTCTTTCTAATATTTTTATTTATTATATGAAAAATGAAAATATTAATTCATTTTTCATGTTTTATTATATAATAACATTTTTTATCGGTCAATAATCAACGGAGCTCAAAACACAAATTCTCTTTGCTAAAATCATTTACATCTAAAGCACATAAAAAAGCCTCCTTTGTTTTAAGGAGGTCATTTTTATTGATTACTTTTAATGTATTCTACAACATCATTAACTGTAACAATTTTTTCAGCATCACCATCTGGAATTTCCATATCAAATTCTTCTTCTAGTGCCATTATTAATTCAACTATATCTAAAGAATCTGCACCTAAATCATCTATGAAAGATGCTTCTAAAGTAACAGTATTGTCAGCAACATTAAGTTGTTCTACAATTATCTCTTTTACTTTATCGAAAATTTCTTCTGTGTTCATTTATTACAACCTCCCTTATTTAAACATTTACATTGTTCAGATTAACCTTATTATATATTAATAAATTTGTCAAGCTTTTTTTTGCAATTTTTCAAATTCTTCTATCATCTTTTCTACGGATTTATTCTCTACAAACTCTTCTGCTTGCTTAATTGTAAAATAGAATAAATATTCATCACTACTTCCATGTGCTTTTACAACTGGTTTTTTTACCCCTAGAAATAAAGCACCACCATATTCTTTATAATCCATAGTTTTAGCAAATCTTTTTATTGCTGGCATACATGGAATAGTGCCTATTATTGAAAAAATATTTTTTTTCAAACTCTCTGATAAAGATCTTTTTACAAACTTTCCTAAACCTTCTACAGCTTTTAAAAATACATTTCCTGTAAAGCCGTCTGTAACTAATGCGTGTATCTCACCAGAAAAAGCATCTCTACCTTCTACATTACCAACAAAATTTATATCCAAAGCCTCTGCATTTTCTTTTAATAGCTTATATGATTCTCTTGTTAGTTCATTTCCTTTTGTTTCCTCTGTTCCTATATTAAGCAATCCTATTGCTGGTCTTTCTATCTTATATGTGTTTTTTAAATATATACTAGACATCTGTGCAAATTGTAAAAGATTTATTGGTTTACAATTTGTATTAGATCCAGAATCAATTAATAACAATCTACTTTTATATGCAGGAAGGATTCCGAGCTAATGCAGGTCTATCTATTCCCTTTATTCTACCAACAAGCAATGTTGCTCCAGTTAACAATGCTCCTGAATTCCCAGCAGATATAAATACATCTCCCTTTCCCTCTTTTAGCATATTAAAGCCTACTACCATAGATGAATCTTTTTTATGCTTAATTGCTACAGTTGGGGTATCCTCCATTTCTATTACTTCTGTAGTATTATGTATTTTTATATTGCTAGCCATTTCTTCAATTTTATCTTTTCCGTAAAATTCTTTTACTTTTTTATTTAATATTTCCTCATTTCCAATTAATATTATTTCGGCTTTTACCTCTGGTGCTGCTTTTACTGCTCCACGTACTACTGCATCAGGTGCATTATCTCCTCCCATTGCATCTACCAATATTATCATAAATTAAGTATCTCCTCACTTTATATACTACTATAGTTATATTTACTCTTTTTCTATTTTATTATTAAATCAAAAAAAAAGCAATATTTTTGACCAATAATTCTAAAATTAATTAAAGCTTTATAATATCAAAAGAGATCGCACTTTTTTGCGACCTCTTTA
>CAYVWC010000011.1:15659-22296 GCA_964455415.1 uncultured Clostridium sp. | reverse complement strand
AAAACAGCTACAAAAAAAGAAGAAGTTTAATTTCTAAAAATATATAACTTTAGAAAGGAGAAATGACATATGGCACATAAAAAAGGTCAAGGTAGTGTAAAAAACGGTAGAGATAGTGAATCTAAACGCCTTGGAGTAAAAAGAGCTGATGGTCAATATGTTCTAGCAGGAAATATCTTGATGAGACAAAGAGGAACAAAAATACATCCTGGAACTAATGTTGGAATTGGTAGTGATGATACACTTTACGCATTAGTAAGCGGTATTGTTAAATTTGAGAGATTAGGAAAAGACAAAAAGAAGGTAAGTGTCTACCCAGAAGAACGAAATTAAAATAGAAATGAGCGCCAGGGCTAAATATGCCCTAGCGTTTTTGTATATAGGAGAGATGAATTGAAAAAGAAAGTATTATTAGGGATGAGTGGCGGAGTAGATAGCTCTGTATCAGCACTTATTCTAAAAGAAAAGGGATATGAAGTAATAGGTGCAACACTAGAATTATTTGACGGAAAAAACTGTTCAAATAATAGTAAAACATGCGAAGAAGCAAAAGAAATTTGCAAAGCTATTGGAATAGAACACTATTCATACAATGCCAAAAATGAATTTAAAGAACATGTAATAGAAAATTTCATACAATGCTATAACAATTGCAACACACCAAATCCGTGTGTGGAGTGTAATAGACATTTAAAATTCGGATTTATGTGGGAAAAAGCAAAACAGCTTCGGCTGTGATTATATAGCAACTGGACATTATGCAAAAACAGAATTTAGCGAAAAATATAATTCATGGGTTATAAAAAGAGCAACTGCAAACGAAAAAGATCAAACCTATGTATTGTGGAATATAAAAAAAGAATTAATTGAACACCTCATATTTCCTTTGCAAGATTTTATAAATAAAAAAGAAACAAGAAAATTTGCAGAAAAAAATCACTTAGAAGTAGCAAATAAACCAGATAGCGAAGATATATGCTTTATACCAGACGGAAATTATAAAAAATTTATAAAAAACTATTCTAAAGTAAATCAAAAAACAGGTAACATTGTTTTGAAAAATGGGGAGATAGTAGGAAAACATAAAGGGCTTATTAGCTATACAGTTGGACAAAGAAAAGGACTAGGAATATCATACAAAGAACCACTATATGTTATAAAATTAGACAAAGATAAAAATGAACTAGTAGTAGGAAATGAAGAAGAATTATATAGTAACAAATTATATGCAATAGAACCAAACTTCTTAGTAGATTATGAAAAATGGCAAAATGATATTTTTGCAAAAATAAGATATTCTTCAAAACTTGCAAAAGTAGAAGTGAAAAATACAGGAACAATGTTAGAAGTAACCTTTGAAGAACCACAAAGGGCTATAACTAAAGGACAATCAGTAGTATTTTATGATAAAGAAGGGATACTTCTTCGGAGGAGGAAAAATAATTTAAGTAAGAGAGGAAAAATAAATGGGAAAACAGGCAATAACATATGAGTTATTACACATAGATAAAAATTCTGGTGCAAGAAGAGGCGTTGTCCATACACCACACGGAGATATACAAACACCAATATTTATGCCAGTAGGAACACAAGCAACAGTAAAATCATTAACACCAGAAGAATTAAAAGATGAAGTAAAAGCACAGATAATACTTTCAAACACATATCATTTATACTTAAGACCAGGACATAAAATTGT
Organism: uncultured Clostridium sp.; assembly: GCA_964455415.1. Taxonomy (GTDB): domain Bacteria; phylum Bacillota; class Clostridia; order TANB77; family CAG-508; genus JAAWPK01. The sequence continues at coordinate 20,597 of CAYVWC010000011.1, read as the reverse complement.
AGAAGAAGCAGGAGGATTACACAACTTTATGAAATGGGACAAGCCAATACTTACAGATTGTGGTGGATTTCAAGTATTTAGCTTAAGTGACTTAAGAACTATTTCTGAAGACGGAGTAGAATTCAAATCTCACTTAGACGGAAGTAGACATTTCTTTTCACCAGAAAAAGTAATAGAAATAGAAAACTCACTTGGGGCAGACATTATAATGTCGTTTGATGAATGTGTGGAGTATCCAGCAACATATGAATATACAAAGCAATCAATGGAAAGAACAACAAGGTGGGCAATAAGATGCAAAGAAGCACATAAAAATACAGAAAAACAAGGACTATTTGGAATCATACAAGGAGGATTCTACGAAGATTTAAGAAAGCAAAGTGCCGAAGAATTAATAAAACTTGACTTGCCAGGATATGCAATAGGAGGAATTAGTGTAGGAGAACCAAAAGAAGAATTTATGAAAATGTTAAGATATACAACACCTTTAATGCCAGAGAACAAACCAAGATATTTAATGGGTGTTGGAACTCCAGACTATCTTATAGAGGCAGCATTGGCAGGAATAGACATGTGTGACTGCGTTTTACCTACAAGAATAGCACGTAATCGGAACAGCACTTACATCATCTGGAAAAGTTGTTGTAAGAAATAAAACATATGAGAGACAATTTATTCCACTTGACGAAGAGTGCGATTGTTATACCTGTAAAAATTATACAAGAGCATACATAAGACATTTAATAAAAGCAAATGAGATATTAGGAGTAAGATTATTATCAATTCATAACCTAAGGTTCTTGACTAAACTCATGGAAAGAGTTAGAATAGAAATAGAAAATGATAACTTATTGAAATTTAAAGATGAATTTTATAAAAAATACGGATATACAAAAGAATAAAAGGAGGGAAAAATATGCAGATTGAACAAGAACAGTCTTTTGAAATTAATCAAGGAAAAAGAAAAAAAACCAAGATAACAACTATAATTGCAATACTAATAACAATAACAGTTATAGTTGTTATTGGAATAATAATTGCAATAATTTCTATGCAGGAAAAAGAGCTATCAGTTATAATAGATGGAGTAGCTGTAACTGTACCAGAAGATACATTTATTTTTACAGAGGAGCGGAAAAATATATGTGTCAATAAGAGATATAGCACAATTTGTAGGGTATGAAGCTCATAATGGAGAATATAAAGTAGATGTAGAAGATACAAATAAAATGTATGTAGAAGCAACAGACGGAAGCGAGACAACATCATTTTATCTAAACTCTACAACTATTAGTAAAGTTGCACCAGATACAAATGATGATTATGAAAATATAACAATTTCAGATCCTGTAACTTCCATAAATGGTAATATGTATATTGTAGGAGAAGGCTTTATTGTGGCATTTAACTCATTGATGTCATATAATAGTGAAGAAAATCAAATACTAATCCAAACACTACCAAGCTTAGTAGAACAATACACAGCTTTAATAGAACAATATGGATATTCGGAAATAAGTGAAGATTTTAACAACCAAAAAGCATTAATATATGGATTGATAGTTGCTTCTAAAGATACTACAGAAAAATTTGGAGTAATATCAATAGACGGAACAGAAATATTAAGTCCTAGATATAATGATATACAATTTGTTGAAAGCACAGGAGAATTTATTATAACAAATTCAAGTGGAAAAGTAGGAATAGCATATAGTTCAGGACAAACTAAGATTACGGTTGTATATGACGATATAAAATTAATGGATAGTAGTTTGGGATTATATTTAGTAGAAAGTAATAATAAGTATGGAGTTATAAATTCTTCTGAAACAATAATTATACATATAGAATATGATCAAATAGGAGTTGATACTTCAAACTTTACAGCAGATAATATAAAAAATCAATATATTTTGTATGATACAATAATTCCAGCTCAAATAAACGGAAAATGGAGATTATTTGATACAGAAGGAAATAGACTAACCGAAGAAGAATATGATGCAGTTGGATTTGTGGGTGGAAAACAAAGTAATAGAGTAGGAAGCAATGCTTTAACAATAGGAGATACAGAGACAATAGTTGTAGGAATAGATGATATGTATGGAGGAGTAGATGTTAAAGGAAATGAATTGATACCTATCAGGTTTGACGAAATATATTCTTTAACAAGTGCCGGAGTAACTACATATTATATATTATACAATGGAATTGAATATGATGCAGTAGAATATATAAATGCGATGAAAGAAATCATAGGAGGATATGAAGAAGAAAGTGACGAAGTTTCTGATGAAAGTGTCAATGAAAATGAACAAGAAAACACAAACAGTAATGAAGTAACTACAAATGAAGTCGAAAACGAAGTAGAAACTGTAAATGAAGTTGAATAAAATGATGAATTTTGTAGATGAGAAATACTAAAAAATACTTGAAAAAGTAATTAAAATATGCTACAATATATTTAATATAAGAGTTAGACAAAATCCCTGCATGGTACGTACTCAAGGAAGAAATTTTAGAACCTACAAAGCAATGGATAAGGGAGCTGATCTCTGAATATGGCGTGTACGCTTACATCACATAGTAAGAAACCCATAAGTATTTAGGTAAGCACCCACCTGTATATATACAGGTCCATAAAATTTCTCGAATCTACGGCTAATGTGGGGGATTTTATTTATTAAAGATAAAACAAAAAGATATTTATTTTAAAAATGAATATCTTTTTTTGTTTTACTTAATTTAAGTCATATAATAAATTTTATTCTCTTAATAAATTAAACCAGATATAATAAAGCTCAGTTGTCATGTTGACTAAATTTAACTTTTTGACTGTATCACTTGCTACCAAATTTACTTTACTAATCACATCATTATCCAAAGTAAAAGTTATTTCTCCAATTATTGCTCCTTCTTCAATAGGTGCTTCAATATTATTATCAAAAGAAATATTTTGAACTATCTGATTGTATTTTGACTTTTCAATAAAAAATGATGCATCATCTTCCAAGACAACATTAACCTGTGAAGAAACACCTTTTTCAACATTAGCAGTTCCGAATAATATCTCCTTTATTTCCAAAAGAAATACTTGTAAAATTAGAAAAACCGTAATTCAACAATTTTTGTGCCTCAGCAAATCTTACATCAGATGAAGGAGAATACATAATTACAGCTATTAATGATAAGCCGTCTCTTGTTGCACTTGCAGACAAATTAAAAAGTGCAAGTGATGTTGAACCAGTTTTCAGACCTGTACAACCCTCATAGTTTCTAACAAGTTTATTAGTATTTACAAGTTCAGTTTCTCCGATTTCTTAAACTATCCATATAGATAGTTGTATAATCAGTAATACTTGGATAATTATTTAAAAGTTCACGAGACATAAGTGCAATATCATAAGCAGATGTTACATGATCATCTTCATCAAGACCATGGCAGTTTTTAAATGTAGTATCATGCATTCCTAAAGATTTAGCTTTTTCGTTCATACGACTTACAAATTCTTCTTCAGAACCTGCAATATATTCTGCAAGAGCAACCACACAGTCATTAGCAGAAGAAAGACAAATTGCTTTTAGCATCTCATCTACAGTTAAAGTTTCATTTTCTTCTAGCCATATTTGAGAACCTCCCATTGAAGCAGCATTAGCTGAACAGGTAACATTATCAGTTAAAGAAATTTGATTACTGTCAATAGCTTCCATTATTAACAAAAGGGACATGACTTTTGTAACACTTGCAGGTCTAAACATTTCATGAGAATTATGACTATAAAGTACAGTTCCAGTGGTTTGTTCAATAAGTATTGCGCCACCAGATTCTAAATTCAAGTCAGTAGAATTTCCTTCAGAAGCTGTTTCTAAAGAAGATGTATCAGACCAAATATATGAATTTTCCGCAAAAGAAAAAGGAGAAAAACAAAAAGTTATTAACAAAATACAAGATACAGAAAACAATAATTTTCTTATACTTGAAGAATACATAAAATCCCTCCATTAGATTTATATTAGTAATATAAGACTATGACAAATACAAAAAAATATTCTAAAATAGGAAAACAAAATAAACAAATTTTTAAGTCTGTAGAAAAAGTATAATTTGCACTTGACAGTGAAGTTTTAATAAAGTAAAATAGATGTATCAAAAGAAAGTAAGAAACAAAGGAGAAAAATAAAATGGGAAACAATGTAAGCCTAGAGGCTGTACACACAGGTATATCATATAGAAGAATAGATAAAAAAAGTAATATAAGGACACATAGGGATTATATGTTATTTAGCATATAAGTTTTATGTGTATTTTTTGTTATATATACAAATATGGTAGGAGGAAAGAACAAATGAGGGACAAGACAAAAGTAAATGAAAAAGGTATCACACTAATAGCACTAATAATTACAATAATTATACTAGTATTACTTGCAGCAGTGAGTATAAAAGTAGTATATGAGTCAAGGATAGTAAATTATGCAATAAATGGAGCAACAGATTATACGGAAGAATCAGTAAAAGAAAATGAGATAATAGATAGTACAGAGTCATTATTAGAAAGTACAATATCTAGGATAAGTGACCTAATGGGAAAACTTACAGAAGAACAATTAACAAATTCAATAGGAGCATATGTAGACTATAGTCCAAGTACTACTAGTAGTTTTACAGCGAAAGCTATGTATACTGGACATGATAGTGACCAAACACTTAACACTGACGACTTACAATGGAGAATATTGTCAGTAGAAGACGGAAAATTAATATTAATATCAGCGACACCAACAAATGCGGAACTTACTTTAAAAGGAGCAAGAGGATATAACAATGCAGTAAAACTACTAAATGAAGCATGTTATACAATGTATAGTAATGGAAGCTATGCAACAGCAAGAAGTTTAAATATAGAAGATATAGATAAGGCAGTGAATTATACCAACA
>CAYVWC010000011.1:0-15559 GCA_964455415.1 uncultured Clostridium sp. | reverse complement strand
GCTTCGCCCCGTAGTTGAGATAGATTTATCAGAAGTTACAATCGTAGCAAACGGAGACGACGCCGGAAGCGCAGAGAATCCATATAAAATTTGATATAAAAAAATAAAAATTTTTTTGAAAAATATGTTTGACATATATGAAGTTATTTGATAATATAATATCGAGAGTATTATAAATCGAAAATTGATTTGCTCTCTTTAGCTTAAAAGCTCTAACTAGTTTAGAGTAATTAGGGTTTTGAAGGTTTAGAAGATTATATAATAAAAAGTATATTTGCATATACTTTTCTATTCTCTAATATTTTGATGAAATAATTATGTATGTTTAATTTTACTTTCATTACACTCTCCGATGAAAGTGATGAAATATATCAATATACCTTCTAAATTCCTATACCTTATTCAATTATTTTAATAATACTACTATGGTCTAACAACTAAAAACTTAAGTTGTTAGACAGAAAACTGGGATCAGGCAGATTCCAGTTTTCTATTTATATCAAATATAAATTTCAAAAAAACTTGCCTTTTTTCAAAAAAAACTTGCCTTTATTGCACTTTATGTGCTATAATTTATAAGGTTATAAATTAGACACATAAGATTAATCTGTAAAGAGTGCTTTTTAAAAGATTAAAAAGTCTTTGTAGGTGTTTAAAATCTTATGGATGTTAAAACTAAAAGGAGGAATTTAAAATGGCAGTAGTTGCAATGAAACAATTACTTGAAGCAGGTGTTCATTTCGGACATCAAACAAGAAGGTGGGACCCTAAAATGGCAGAATATATCTACCAAGCTAGAAATGGTATCCACATTATCGACTTACAAAAGACATCTAAAAAAATAGACGAAGCTTATACATTTGTTAAAGAAAAAGTTGAAGACGGTGCTACAGTTTTATTTGTAGGAACAAAAAAACAAGCACAAGAATGCATGAAAGAAGCAGCTTTATCTTGTGAAATGTTCTATGTCGACCAAAGGTGGTTAGGTGGAATGCTTACAAACTTTGGAACAATTAGAAAAAGAGTTGAAAGACTTAAAAATTTAGAAGCAATGCAAGAAGACGGAACTTTTGAAGTATTACCTAAAAAAGAAGTTATAGGTTTAAAGAAAGAAATGGAAAAACTAGAGAAAAACCTTGGTGGAATTAAAAATATGGAAACTTTACCAGGAGTTATATTTATAGTTGATCCTAAAAAAGAAAGAACAGCTATATTAGAAGCTAAAAAACTTAAAATACCAGTAGTAGGACTAGTTGATACAAATTGTAGTCCAGAAGATATAGATTATCCAATACCTGGTAATGATGATGCTATACGTTCAGTAAAACTTATAGCAACAGTTATAGCTAATGCTGTTATAGAAGGAAAACAAGGAGAAGTTCTTTCATTAGATGAACAAACTTCAAATAATGAAGAACAAGACAGTGAAGAAGAAGTAAAAGAAGAAACTAATACTGTAGTTGAAGAACAACCAGAAGCTGATACTACAGAAACAGAAGTAGAAGAGTAATTTTAACAAACAATGTTAAAAAATAAAGGAGAGGATAAAGAATGGTAACTGCAAGTTTAGTTAAAGAGTTAAGAGAAAAAACAGGAGCAGGAATGATGGACTGCAAAAAAGTATTAACTGAAACAGACGGAGACATGGAAAAAGCAGCAGAACTATTGCGTGAAAGAGGAATTGCTAAAGCTGCAAAAAAATCAAGTAGAATAGCTACAGAAGGTTTAGTTGTAGCATATGTATCTGATGACAAAAAAACAGGAGCTGTTGTTGAAGTTAATGCAGAAACAGACTTCGTTGCTAAAAATGAAGAATTTAAAAATTTTGCAAATGATGTTGCTGTTCAAGTAGTTAAAGAAAACCCAGCAAATGTTGAGGAATTACTTTCTCAAAAATGGATAAATGATTCTACTAAAACAGTGTCAGAGGTTTTAACTGACAAAATAGCAACTATCGGTGAAAATATGTCAGTCAGAAGATTTGTAAGATTTACTTCTAACGGATTAGTTGAAAAATATATACATGGAGAAGGAAAAATAGGAGTACTTGTTTCTATGGAAGGTGGAGACGAAGAGCTTGCAAAAGATATATGTATGCAAATTGCAGCTGCTCGTCCAGAATACTTAGATAGAGATTCTGTACCAGAAGAAAGAGTTGCCAAAGAAATGGAAATTTTAAAGGCACAAGCTGTAAATGAAGGAAAACCAGCAGAAATTGCTGAAAAAATGGTACAAGGAAGAATAGGAAAATTCTATGGGGAAATTTGTTTGGTAGATCAACCATTCGTTAAAGACCCTAATATTAAAGTTTCAAATTTACTTTCTTCAAAAAACGCAAAAGTTATTGAATTTGCAAGAATTGAAAAAGGTGAAGGATTAGAAAAGAAAGAAGAAAACTTTGCAGAAGAAGTTGCAAAGCAAATTAATGGTTAAAAAAAGGAGCTTTTGCTCCTTTTTTTGAGGCGACATAATATAAAAAATTACAAATTTTTTTTGCCTAAAAACAGGTGAAGATAAAAAATTAAAAAGTTTGTAGACATAAAGGTCTTTTACAAACTAGAAAGGAAGAAAAATGAAAGGCTATCTAGTACTAGAAAATGGAGATGTATTTGAAGGAGAAAAAATTGGGTTTGATAAGGATACTTGCCTAGAAGTTGTCTTTAACACATCAATGGCTGGATATTTAAAGGTATTTACAGATCCTTCATATGCTTCACAGGGAGTAGTAATGACATACCCACTAATTGGAAATTATGGGGTAATACCAGAAGATATGGAATCAAAAAAAGTATGGGTAAATGCAATATTTATTCATGAACTCGCAGAAACAGCAAGTAATTTTAGAAAAACAAAAGATTTAGAAGAATACTTAATAGAAAACGAAATACCAGGTTTGAAACATGTAAATACAAGAAAACTGACAAAAGTACTTAGAGACAATGGAACAATGAGAGGGAAAATCACATCATGTATAGATAATAAAGAAGAGATTATAAAAGAAATAAAAAATTATATCCCAACCAATCTAGTACGGAATGGTATCATGCAAAAGACCATATACAGTAGGAGAAGGAGATAGAAAAATCGCACTTTTAGATTTTGGTTGCAAAGAAAATATAATAAGAGAACTAGTAAAAAGAGATTGTACAGTGTATGTATATCCACAAGATACATCAAAAGAACAAATCTTAGCATGTAATCCAAATGGAATAGTACTTTCAAACGGACCAGGAGATCCAAAAGACTGCAAAATTGGAATAGAAACAGCAAAAAATCTTTATGATACAGATATACCAATTCTTGGTATATGTTTAGGACATCAATTAATGGGGATTGCAACAGGTGCGAAAACTGCAAAATTGAAATATGGACATAGAGGACCAAATCATCCTGTTAAAGATTTAAAAGCTGATAGAGTATATATTACCTCACAAAATCACGGATATTATATACAAGAAGAAAGTATAGATAAAAATATAGCAGAAGTTTCACATATTAACTTAAATGACAATACAGTTGAAGGATTAAGATATAGAAACAAGAAAATATTTACAGTACAGTTTCATCCAGAAGCTTGCCCAGGACCTGAAGATACTTCATATATATTTGATGAATTTTTAAAATTACTTTAAATAATAAATTGATTTAGAAAGGAAAATAAGTATGAGTAAAAATAAAAACATAAAAAAAGTATTAGTAATAGGATCAGGACCAATAATAATAGGACAAGCAGCAGAATTTGATTATGCAGGAACTCAAGCTTGTGTAGAACTAAAAAAAGAGGGATTAGAGGTTGTACTTGTAAATTCAAATCCAGCAACTATTATGACTGATAAAAACATGGCAGATAAGATATATATTGAGCCATTAACAGTAAAAACAATAAAAAAGATTATTGAAAAAGAAAAGCCAGATAGTATTCTTCCAAATCTTGGAGGACAAACTGGTTTAAATATAGCTATGGAACTTGAAGAACAAGGATATTTGAAAGAAAAAAACATTAGGTTACTTGGAACTTCTCCAGAAGGAATAAGAAACGCAGAAGATAGACAAGCTTTTAAAGATATGATGCAAAGCATAAATGAACCATGTGTAGCAAGTAAAGTAGTAAATAACGTAGAAGATGCAGTAAGTTTTGCAAGAGAAATAGGACTTCCAGTAATAGTAAGACCTGCATATACCTTAGGAGGAACAGGAGGAGGAATTGCATATACAGAAGAACAGTTAAGAGATATAAGTTCTAGTGGATTACATTTATCAAGAGTATGTCAAGTTCTAATTGAAAAATGTATATCTGGTTGGAAAGAAATAGAATATGAAGTAATAAGAGATTCAAAAGGAAACTGTATTACTGTATGTAATATGGAAAATATAAATCCAGTGGGAGTACATACTGGAGATAGTATTGTTGTTGCACCTTCACAAACTCTAGCAGATAAAGAATATCAAATGCTTAGAACTTCTGCAATAAAAATAATATCAGCATTAAAAATAGAGGGCGGTTGTAATGTACAGTTCGCATTAAATCCAAATAGTTTTGAATATGCAGTAATAGAGGTAAACCCTAGAGTTAGTCGTTCTTCAGCATTAGCTTCAAAAGCAACTGGATATCCTATTGCAAAAGTTGCTGCAAAGATAGCAATTGGATATACATTAGATGAAATAAAAAATGCTGTAACTGGAAAAACTTATGCTTGTTTTGAACCAGTATTAGATTATGTAGTAGTAAAAATACCAAAATGGCCATTTAACAAATTTTTAACAGCAAATAGAGAACTTGGAACACAAATGAAAGCAACTGGAGAAGTTATGGCAATAGCACCTACACTTGAAGCAGGACTCATGAAAGCAATACGTTCATTAGAAGAAAATATAGATTCATTATTACTTCCTAAATTTACAAGTTATACAGATGAACAGATAAGAAATGAATTAAAAAATGTAAATAATGAAACTTTATGGGTAATTGCAGAAAACCTAAGAAGAGGTATGACAATAGAACAAATACATGAAGCAACAACTATTGATACATTTTTTATAAGTAAAATAAATAATCTTGTAAAAATAGAAGAAGAATTAAAAACAAGTAATTTAACTTTAGATTTATTAAGAAGAGCAAAAGAATATGGATATACAGATTTTGTCATATCAAGACTTTCTAAAGTTCCAATAAACGAAATAAAAAAGAAAAGAGAAGAAAATCGGAATAATTGCTTCATTTAAAATGGTTGATACTTGTGCAGCAGAATTTGAAGCAGAAACTCCATATTATTATTCAAGCTATGATGATGAAAATGAAGCAATCGAAAAAACAAAGAAAAAGAAAGTTATAGTACTAGGCTCTGGTCCAATAAGAATAGGACAAGGAATAGAATTTGACTATTGTAGTGTTCACTCTGTTTGGGCATTAAAGAAAAAAGGATATGAAACAATAATTGTAAATAATAATCCAGAAACAGTTAGTACAGATTTTGATATTGCAGATAAATTATACTTTGAGCCTTTAACTCCAGAAGACGTAGAAAACATAATTAAAGTGGAAAAACCTTATGGTGCAATAGTACAATTTGGAGGGCAAACTGCGATAAAATTAACTAGAGCATTAAAAGAAATGGGAGTTAGAATACTTGGAACTCAAGAAGAAGATATGGATAGAGCAGAAGATAGAGAATTATTTGATGAAGCATTGAACAATTGTGGAATATTGAGACCAAAAGGAAGTACAGTATATACAGTTGAAGAAGCTATAAAAGTTGCACATGAACTTGAATATCCAGTTTTGGTTAGACCTTCATATGTACTAGGAGGACAAGGTATGGCAATTGCATATGATGATGCTGAAATTACAGAATTCATCAATGAGATTAACAAAACTGTACAAGAGCATCCAATACTTGTAGATAAATATATGCTTGGTAAAGAATTAGAGGTTGATGCAATTTGTGACGGAAAAGATATACTAATACCTGGAATAATGGAACATTTAGAAAGAGCAGGTATACACTCTGGAGATAGCATTTCTGTATATCCAACACAAAATATTTCTGAAGAGCATCAAAAAAAGATAATAGAGTATACTGAGAAAATTGCAAAAGAACTTAATGTTATAGGTGTACTTAATATACAATTTATAATATGCAAAGGAGAAGTATATATTATAGAAGTAAATCCTCGTTCAAGTAGAACTGTTCCATATATAAGTAAAGTAACAAATCTACCTGTTATAGATATTGCAACAAGAGTAATATTAGGGGAAAAACTAAAAGATATGGAATATGGAACAGGCATATATAAAAAGAGTGATTATATTGCCATAAAAATGCCAGTATTTTCTTTTGAAAAGATAAAAAATGCAGATACAAGCTTAGGACCAGAGATGAAATCAACAGGTGAAGTACTTGGAGTTTCTAAAAACTTTTCAGATGCAATCGTTAAAGCATTTATTGCATCTGGAATAAATATACCAAAAACTGGTAATGTACTTATAACAGTTAGAGATAAAGACAAAGAAGAAGTACTACCACTTGCGAAAAAGCTATATAATAAAGGATTTAATATTTACGCAACAAAAGGAACAGCAACGTTTTTAAAGAACAATGGTATGGAAATAACAGTTGTAGAAAAAATATGGGAAGGAGCAGAAAGCATACCTAATTTATTACAACTCGGAAAAATTAATTTTATTATTAATACACCAACAAGAGGAAAAGAAGCTAATCGTGACGGATTTAAGATAAGAAGACTTGTAGCCGAATCTAAAATACCATGTTTTACATCACTTGATACAGCAAATGCGTTATATGATGCAATCGAAGATACAAAAACAGAAGAAGAAATAGAAGTTGTAGATATAACAGAAGTATAAAAAAAGAAAGTATTTAATAAATAAAAAGGCGTAGATGTAATTTTTCTACGTCTTTTTATTAAAATCTTGCTTTTATATAATTTTATACTATAATATATAAGGGGGTAATAAATGGAAAATATAGAAGAAGAACTAAAATCTTTAGCGGACGAAAAATATAGAGAATTTAATAAAAAATCATGTCCTGATACAGAAAAAGAGATTTTGGGCATAAGAATTCCAGTGTTAAGAAAATTTGCAAAAGAAATAATCAGAAAAAATGACTGGCAGGAAATAATAAAAAATATAGGAGATAAATATTTTGAAGAAATTATAATACAAGGACTTGTAATTGGATATGCAAAATGTGATATAAAGCAGAAGATGCCATATATTAAAAAATTTGTACCTAAGATAGATAGCTGGGCAATTTCTGATACATTTGTGCCCACACTAAATATAAAAGAAAAAGATTTAGATGAAGTTTTTAATTTCATAAAACCATATTTTCAATCAAATAAAGAATTTGAAATAAGGTTTGCAGTCATAATGTTACTTAATTATTATATAAATGAAAAATATGTAGACGAAGTTATAAATATATTGGACAACATTAACAATAATGGATATTATGCAAAAATGAGTGTGGCATGGTGCTTAGCAGAAATACGGCATTAAATTTAATGATAAAATTATAAAATATCTACAAGGAAAAAACAATCTCGATAAATTCACATACAATAAGACCTTACAAAAAATGATTGAATCCTATAGAATTGATAAATCGCAAAAAGAATTACTTAAAGCTATGAAAAGAAAATAATCATAGACTTAAGAAAGTCTTAAGATAAAATATATTGATTCTTAATAATCATTTGTTATAATTAAGAAAAAAAGAGAGGGTTGTAATGGAACTTATTAGAAAAATATTAAAAATAACAGATATAAATTGTACAAACAAAGCAAATTGGAAAAGGTGAACATACAAGAGATATTACAATTGATAAAGTTTTAGAATTAACATCAAAATAAAATGGAGTAATATATGAGTATAAAAAAAGCAAAAATTTTAAAAATAATTGTTTTAATAATAGTTATAATGATAATGGTAGATCTTACTATAAGGCTTCTACCTATATTTAAGGGGATTTCTACGCCAGAAGGAAGGATAGAATTTCAAAAAGAAATAGAGAGCTTAGGAATTGAAGGAATATTAATAATTATAGGATTAATGGTAGCACAAATCTTTTTACCAATACTTCCTCGGAGAACCTGTAGAAATACTTGCAGGTATGTCTTATGGACCAATTGGAGGACTTATTATAATTTTAGCAGGAGCGTTTTTTAGTAGTTTTATAATATTTTTTGGAGTAAGGAAATTTGGTAGAAACTTTATATATAGTTTTGTTTCAAAAGAAAAAATTGAAAAAATAGAAAATAGCAAATTATTTTCTAATCCTAGAAAAATGGATACTATACTATTTATATTATTTTTTATACCTGGAACTCCAAAAGATATAATAGTGTATTTAGGAAGTTTATTACCTATAAAACCTGCCAAATTCTTAGCAATATCAACTTTTGCAAGATTTCCTTCAATAATTTCATCAACAATTGCGGGAAGTAATTTAATTGAAGGAAATTGGTTTGTTATACTATTTACATATATAATAACATTTGCAATATCAGGAATAATTATATATGTATTTCATAAAAAAGAAAAAATACGTATACAATTATAAACAAAATCTCGTAAATTTTAAAGTTATTATTGTATATTTTAAAGTTTATGGTGTATAATCTATTTATATAAAATTATAAAATAAATGGAGGTATTAATATGGATAGACCAGTTAAAGTTGTGCAATTCGGTACAGGAAAAATGGCAGTTTATACAATGCGCTATGTTTATGAAAAAGGAGGAGAAATAGTAGGTGCTATTGACATAAATCCTGACGTTATAGGAAAAGACATAGGAGAGATTATGGGTTGTGAAGCAAAAAATGTAAAAGTTACATCTCTCGAAAATGCAGAGGAAATGATGAAAAATGTAAAACCTGATATCGCTATTGTTACTACAATGAGTTTATTAAGCGATATAAAGGATGCATTTTTATTATGTGCAAAATTAGGAATAAATGCAATTTCAACTTGTGAAGAAGCATTTTATCCATGGAATTCAAACCCAAATCTTACAAAAGAAATAGACGAACTTGCAAAGAAAAATGGTTGTACAATAACAGGAAGCGGATATCAAGATATATATTGGGGACAATTAATTTCAAGTATTGCAGGATCAACTCAAACTATAAAGAAAATAAAAGGAAGCTCTAGTTATAATGTTGAAGATTATGGAATAGCACTTGCAAGAGCACATGGAGCAGGACTTGATTTAGAAACATTTGATAAAGAGATTGCATCAGCAGATAAAATCAGTGATGAAGAAAGACAAAAAGTAATTGAATCAGGAGAATATGCACCTTCATATATGTGGAATGTTAATGGTTGGCTTTGTTCAAAACTTGGACTAACAGTAACATCACAAACACAAAAATGTGTACCTCAAACATATAAAGAAGATATTGTATCATCTACACTAGGTACTACAGTAAAAGCAGGAGATGCAACAGGCATGAGTGCTGTTGTAACAACAACTACTAAAGAAGGCATCGTAATTGAAAGTGAATGTATTGGAAAAGTTTATTCAAATGAAGACTATGATAAAAATGAGTGGACAATAGAAGGAGAACCTAATACAACAATAGTAGTTTCAAGACCAGCAACAGTAGAATTAACTTGTGCTAGTATAGTAAATAGAATTCCAGATGTTATAAATGCTAAACCTCGGATATCTTACAACAGAAAAATTTGGAGAATTAAATTATAGAGTAAAACCTTTAAATGAATATATAAATTAATAATTCTAATTGGAACTAAACAAAAACTTCTTTCATAAAATAATAAAAATGAAAGAAGTTTTTTTGTGGAGGTTTTTTATGGATTATGAAATAATGATGAATAACAATTTAAAAATTGGACAGCAAGCACCTGAGATAAATGCCATATCAACAATGGGAAATATTAATTCAAATGATTATAAAGGAAAATGGATAATATTATTTTCACATCCAGGAGATTTTACCCCAGTATGTACAACGGAAATAATTGCTTTTGCTAAAGCAAATACATATTTTGAAAATCTAAACACATGTTTAATAGGCTTAAGTGTAGATAGTAATAGTTCACACTTAGCGTGGCTATATGACATTTATCTAAAAACAGGGATTGAAGTTCCTTTTCCAATAATTGCAGATTTGAACGGAAATGTAGCAAGAAGTTATGGGATGATAGCAAATGATATAAGTAGTACACAAACTGTTAGAAATGTTTTTATTATAGATGATAATGGAATTATTAGAGCTATATTTATATATCCTATGAGTGTAGGAAGATGTATTCCAGAAATACTAAGAACATTAGAAGCACTTCAAACAGCGGATAAATGTGAAGGTTCTATACCTGCAAATTGGGTTGTGGGGAATCCCATAATTGAAAATAGTCCACAAACATATTCTGAGTTAAAGCAAAGAATAAATGAAATTGAAAAAAACAGAAATGGTATGAATTGGTATTTAAGTTTTAAAGATAGCTGTATAAAACAAGAAAAATCTACAAATAGAAAAAATAATAGTGAAGAAACAAATAAAAAAGCGTAAATATAAAGGCAGGAGTACAAATCCTGCCTTTATGTATATAAAAGCAAAATTTATACTCCTATAAAATATTATAACAATAAACTAGTACAAAACTTATTTACCTATCATTTGGTTTTCAGCTTTTTGTATTAATTTTCTAACCATGTTACCACCGATTTTTCCAGCATCTCTTGAAGAGATATCACCATTATATCCGTTTTTTAAATTAACACCTACTTCACTAGCTACTTCATATTTGAACTTATCTAAAGCATCCATAGCTTCTGGAACTACCTTTTTATTACTATTTGATGTTGCCATTCTTAATTCACCTCCTAGGAAAGTTAATTTATATATATTAATTGAAAAACAAAATAATTTGCTTGCTTTTCAATATATATAATGCTCAAAAAAACAACAATTAAACAAGAAATTTTTGTCAAAAAATTTCAAAAAAATAATAATAAAGATACAAATCATGTTGAAAGAAAAAATATCAAATGATATAATAAAAAAAGTTGGAGGTATATTTTATAATGTATAAATTAATCGCAATAGATTTAGATGGAACATTATTAAATTCATATGGAGATGTTTCGGATGAAAATAAAAAAGCAATAGAAAATGCAAGAAAAAATAATATAGAAGTTGTACTTACTTCAGGAAGGATGTCGGATTCTGTACTTGCAATAGCAGAAGAAATTAGAGCGGACAACTTTATGATTGCAGGTAATGGTGCATTGATATATGATTTAAAAAACAAAAAAATATTATATAATCAATGTATACCAAAAGATAAAGTTTTAAAAATAATAAGAATATGTGAAGAAAACAGTATTTATTATACGATAAATACAGAAAAATATATATTGTCAAAATCTTTAAACTATAATTTAATGTACTATTATTATGAAAATAGCAAAAAAGCTGAAGAGAAAAAGACAAGAATAAATATTGTAGAAAATGTAGAAAAATACATTAAAGAAAATGATATAGGAGAAATCACAAAAATTACAATTAGTGATGAAACAGAAATTATTTTCAAAGGAATAATGAAAAAACTTAATAAAATAAAAGAAATCAACATTTTAGAAGTATCTCACATGTCCAGAAAAATAATTAAAGAAGGAACAGAAAAAAATGAATTAAAATATTTCTATACGGAAATAACAAGAGAAAATGTCAATAAATTTGAAGCATTAAAAATACTAGGAGACCATTTAAAAATAGATACATCAGAAATGGTTGCAATAGGAGATAATATAAATGATTTAGAAATGATAGAAAATGTAGGCATGCGGAATAATCATAGGTGAAAGTGCTTTAGCCCGCAAAAATCTAAATAAAAAAATAGTAGCTAATAATAATGAAAATGGAGTTGCAGAAGCGATAAACACTTATGTATTAACATAAATTACTAACGTGTTACATTTTTTTTACAATTTTATTACAAAAACGATAAAATATTGTATATTTTATTTTAGTATAGTATAATAAACAATAAGATAAGATATTCTGTCAAAAAGTACTGAATATAGAGGAGGAAATAATATATGGCTATGAATCCAATGCAAAAGAAAGCAAGAACATCATTTTTATTAGGTATGTTCCTAACATTAATTATAACAGGACTAGTTATTGTATTCCTGATTTTTCAATTAGGACAACTTAGGGAAGAACAGGCGTCAATAGTATATAGACAAGTATATGTTGTTAGTCAAGAAATAACATCAGGAGGAACAGTATTAGGAAAGGTAGAACTACAAGAAGTGGATAGTTCTGTTGTACCAAATAATGCTGTTACAGCAACAACTGCAATAACATATATAACAGAGCTTGCAACAAGCAAGATTCAACTAGAAGTAGGAACAATTATAACTACAGATATGATTAATCCGGAAGGCACAGCAGATACATCAGATGTTAGATTACAAGAGTATAATATGATAGTTTTACCAAGTAAGTTAGTGGCAGGGGAATATGTAGATATAAGATTAAGACTTCCAAGTGGAGAAGATTACATAGTCTTATCAAAAAAATATATTGAAGATTCAGATGCAGACACAATTTGGATAAAAGTTTCAGAAGACGAGATATTAACGATGAGTAATGCTATAGTTGAAGCATATATAATGGAAGGTTCGTTATTATATGCAACGACATACTCAGATGCTGGAATGCAAGATGCTTCTACACCTACTTATGTAGCTTCAAATTCAGTTATTAATTTAATGAACGTAGATCCTAATATAACAGCAGTTGCTAAAGCTGAATTAGCAGAAAGATATACAGAAAATGTTAGAGCTCAAAGAGATACAATTAATTCGGCATTAAATGGATATTCAGATGATGCAACATCAAACATAGAAACTAATGTAGCAGAAGAAATACAAAAACAACAAACTGCAAGGCAAGAATATGTAGATTCACTAAGTGTTTATTAAAATAAAATCTAAATGAAAGTAAAGCCTTCTAAAAGTGTCTTTACTTTCGTTTGGGTAAATGATAGTAAGAGAAAGGAAAAAAAGGATGAGGACAGTAGGTTTTTTAGGCGGATATGACAAAATTGACTTGATATTATATGTGGCTAGAATTTTAACAATAGCAAAAAAGAAAGTAATATTGATTGATGCAACAATTAACCAAAAAGCAAAATATGTAGTTCCTTCAATAAGTCCGACAAGAACATATATAACAAATTTTGAAGGGTTTGATGTGGCAGTTGGCTTTAAAAGTATGGAAGAAATAAAAGAATATTTAGGAATAGGAGATAAACCGCTAGATTACGATATTGCAATTTTAGATATAGATACTCCTGAAATGTTCCAAAGCTTTGATGCATCAAGAAATTATAAAAATTGTTTTGTTACAGCATTTGACCTATATTCTTTAAAAAGAGGTTTGGAAATATTAAGTGCGTGTACAGTTCCAATTCAACTTACTAAAGTATTATTTTCAAAAAGCATGTTAAAAGAAGAAAATGAATATTTAGATTATTTAGCACTAGGATATAAAATAAAGTGGGATGATATAATGATAAATTTTCCAATAGAACTTGGAAACTATAGTGTTACTGTAGAAAATCAAATTATATCTCGAATCAAAATAAAAAGATTAAGTTCTCACTATAAAGGAAGTTTACAATTTTTAATTGAAACAGTTTTTAATGAAGACGTATCTTCTAAGGAAGCAAGTAGAGCTATAAAATTTTTAGAAAAGGAAGTATAAAAATGGCGATTGTTACATTTTGGAATAATAATACAGGGAAGATAGGACAAACTTATTCTTCTCTTGCGATAGCAACTAATATGGCGATAGAGCATAACTACAAAATATTGTTGATGTCAACAAGACTTAATGATCAAGTAATAATAGAAGCTTTTGGATTTAATCAAACAGTAAAAACAGTACAAAGTCTTACAAACAATACAAAATCAATGGACTTGGAATCTGGAATAGAAGGACTAACAAAACTTGCTTTAGCAAATAGACTTACACCAGACGTTGTACCAAACTATACAAGGATGGTATTAAAAAACAGATTAGAAGTATTATCTGCACTACGAGAAAGACATGATGAAACTTTAGATTATAATAGAATATATGCTGCTACGAAAAACGTTTTAAATATAGCAAAAAAACACTATGATATAGTATTTGTTGATTTGAATCATGGGCTTTCAGAAGCACCAACAAGAGAAATACTTGAAGCATCTGATATTGTAATATTAAATATAGAACAAAAAATATCAGAATTTGAAAAACTTACAAACTTGAAACAAACAGAAAATTTTATAAAATCAAAAAATACTCTTACATTGATAAATAAGTATGATAGAAGTTCTAAATATACAAGTAAAAATATTACAAGGACATTAAATGAAAAAAAAGAAGTTCTAACAGTTCCATACAACAGTCTTTTTTCAGAAGCAGTCCAAGAAGGAACAGCAGCAGAATTCTTTTTAAATCCTAGAATAAGAAAACTTGAAGATACAGAAGATAGAACAGCATTTTTCATAAATGAATTGAAAAGAGCTGCAAATGCTATTACTTATAAAATGCAAGAATTACAAATGAGGGTTTGATAAACTTAAAAGGAGGAATCCTAATATGAATTTGATGAACATATTAGCAATTTTACTAGTCTTAATAATAGCAGGCTTCTTAGTAGTTAGAATTATAGTTGCTAGAAAAAAAGAAGAAGTTGAAGAAGATGTAGAAGTAGATGATAAAACTTATACAATTGAAATGATGACAGAGTTTGTTAAAAGAAGGCTAGATGAAATTACTAAGATAAACTTATATGATATAGGATTATCAGAGGAAGAATTAAAAAGAAGAAAAAATAAAAAATATGAATTAAAAAAGGCATTAAAAGGCTGTACATATGGTGATGTTAATGATAAGAAATATGTTAAGGAATTAATATACGACTTATTATCTAAAGAATATGGAACAGATGAAACTAACATTTCTAAATCTATACCTTTTGATATACCTTCTTTATTAACAGCACAAGATAAATTTGATATATTAATATATGTGTACAAACAACAATTTGGCTATGAAGCTCTAACAGAGTTTATAAAGAAATATAATCTTGCAACATTAAAATATATATCAGGAGATGCCAAACCTTCATATGTAATAACTTCAGATGAAATAGATGATATATATGAAAAAGAAAATCTAGTATTAAATTTTCATGATAAATTAAGCATAGTAACTCAAAGAATTTATCAGTCATATAAAGGATATAGTAGTATTGATGAAGTAAGAGATATGAATATAGACGGTGTTTCAGGTGGTGTTTCAGGACTTCCAGAAAGTTTCTTAAGTCAGGTTGCTCAAACCGACGGAGATTATCTTGACCAAATACTAGAAAATAAAGTTCCAAGAGCTTGTGATAGTATATGGATATTCTTCCAAGGTAAATCAATAAGACTTGCATTTTTAAGTTTTGGATCAGAGAGCGAATTAAAAAGAGTATGTCAAAACATATATAAATACAATAATCCAG
>CAYVWC010000010.1:0-22838 GCA_964455415.1 uncultured Clostridium sp. | reverse complement strand
AACATCAAAAAATAACATCAGATTTTGATAAATTACTTTTAGAAACAAAAAAGTTAAATGAAAAGAAATAAGGTATATTATAACTACAAAACGGAAGTGGAGAGACAATTTTGAAAATAAAGGAAGTGATTAGCATAGATAATATAATAATTAGAAAAGCAAAATATGATGACATAGAACAAATTGTAGATATAGGTATTAAAGACTGGAAAAAAGTATATAAGGGAATAATAGATGATGAAATATTAGATAACTTAGATAGAAACAAGAAAATAGATAAATGGAGAAAAAAACCTACTATGGATAATGTGATTGTAGCTGAGAAAGATAGAGAAGTGTTGGGATACTGTAGCTATAGTTATAATGCTATTTATGAAAATACAGAGATAGATTCAGAGATTTTAGCTTTATATGTTGATTACGAAAAGATAAATAATGGAATAGGAAAAAAGTTAATGAGATATGTAATGAAAGATTTAAAAGATAAGAAGAAAAGTAAATTGATTTTATGGTGTCTAGAGAAAAATGAAAATGCTAGAAAATTTTATGAAAAAATGGGAGGTAGATTGATTACTGTTGAAAAATATTTCGAGATAGAGGGAAAGAAATATAAGGAAGTAGGATATATTTACGATATTAAATAAAGAATAAATTTTAGACGAAGGATACAAATTTCTAAAGATACGTTAGAATTAAAGAATTTCTTTACAGATAATTACGATAAAGAGATAAAAGATGAAGATTTAGTTTGTACTGATATGTATTATTATTCAAAAGATTTGAAAAAAATAAAGTTTAAGTGTAATTTGTAGAGGGAGAAAGCTTAAAAATATGAAATTAAGAGAGACAAATAAAAATATAATATGTAGAAGTAAACCTAGTAATTTATAGGGAAAATAGAATTTCATAAAAGAGGAATATATGGAAAAATATAAAATTTTAAAAGATTTAATAAAGTTTAATACAATAAAGGACAAAGAAAATAAAGAAATTATTAATTATATAGAAGAGATTTTAAGTAAAAAAGGATTTAAAACCGAATTAAAAAATAAAAATTTAATTATGAGTTATGGCATGAACCCTACATTTGGATTTTTAGGACATACTGATACAGTAGAGTACATTGATAGTTGGAAAGTAAATCCTTTTGAGTTAACAGAAAAGCAAGAAAAACTATATGGACTTGGAGTTTGTGATATGAAAGGTGGAATTGCAGCAATTTTAGATGCAATAATGAACATCGATTTTAGTCAAATAAAAAATGGAATAAAATTATATTTTACTCATGATGAAGAACGAGGTTTTGGAGGGATTTATGACATTGTGGGGCGCAAAGAAAAATTTCCAGATTTTATGGTATTTGGTGAACCAACATATAATGAAATACTTATAGGGAGTAAAGGTCTTTTAGAGTGTGATTTGCATTTCAATGGAATAAAAACTCATTCTAGTAATCCTGATAAAGGAAAAAGTGCAAATTTAAATGCGGTAAAATTTTTATGTGAACTTGAGAGGTATTATATAGAAAATATAAAAACTGAAATAAATAGAAATTACGATATACCATATACAACAATGAATGTGGGGATATTAAAAGGTGGAAGTGCTAAGAATTCTATTCCAGCAAAATGCTATGCTACTTTAGATTTCAGAATAGTAGAATCAAAACATTTAAAAAAACTTTTAGATAAAATTAAAGAATTAAGTAATAAATATGACTGTGATTATGATGTGATTGAACAAATAGAACCATTTATAAATGATGTGGATTTTGCAAATAATGGAAAAACAGCCAATTTTATAACAGAAGCGAGTTTTATGAATTGTAAATCAAAAATAATATTAGGAGTAGGACCAGTTACAGCTCATGAAGTAAATGAATATATAGAAAAACAAAGTTACAATAAATTGGTAAAACAATATAAAGCATTAATAGAAAAATTTTCGTAACAAAAGATAAATTAAAAATTGAATAAAATTGTATGTATGGACATAATTAAATTAAAATTTTGACTTTAAAAATAAGCAAATAGATAGGTGGAAAGATTATGAAAATAAATTTCAAGGAAAATAATAAAAATGTACAGGAATTTAATTTTTTATATAATGCAGTTGGTTGGGGAGCATATGAAGAAAATATTTCCAAAAAAGCATTAGATAATACTTTCTATTCAATCAGTATTTATGATGAGGATAAGATTATAGGTTATGGCAGACTAATAGGGGATAATATATGTTTTATGTATGTACATGACGTAATAGTTATACCAGAATATCAGCGTAAAAAAATTGGAAGCCTTATAATGAATAAATTATTGGAAAAAATAAAAGAAATAAAAAATGAAAACCCAAATTTACGAGTATATTTAGGAGCTTCTAAAAATAAAGAAAAATTTTATGAAAAGTTTGGTTTTGTCAAGAGAACAGAAGAAAATCTGGGAGAAGGGATGATTTTAAAAATCTAATATATATGTTAGAAAGTTACGATATTAAATAAAAATTAAATTTTGTATGGAGGATAAAGTGATAAATATAACATATCAAGAAAATTTAGATGAAGAATTTTATAACATAATTGATGAAGAGTTTAATAAATTTGCTATAAAAAATGAAGTTATCTGTAACTATAAGCCATTTTCTTTTATTGCTAAAGAAAATAATAAGGTGGTTGGTATAATAACAGGAAGATCATATTATAAAGAAATTCATATAAATGATTTAATAGTATTAGAAGAGTATAGAAACAAACAAATTGGAAGCAAATTGATAGAAGCGGTTGAAAATTTTTATAGAAACAAAGGATTTGAAAATATAAATTTAACCACATATAAATTTCAAGCACCAGATTTTTATAAGAAGTGCGGATTTGAGATCGAATTTATCAGAAAAAATAAGGAAAATTCGAAACTTGACAAATATTATTTAGTAAAATATATGATATAAGATAAATATGAAAGGAGCATGTAATGATAAGAGTATTGTTTGTATGTTTAGGAAATATATGTAGGTCACCTATGGCAAAATATGTGTTTAAAGATATGGTAAATAATCTAGGCTTATCAGAAAAATTTTATATAGATTCTGCAGCTACGAGTGCAACAGAAATAGGAGAACCGATGCATCATGGAACAAGAAATAAATTAAACGAAATGAATATTCCATATGATAGACATATTGCTAAACAAATGGAAAGAAAAGATTATAATAAATTTGATTACATAATTGGTATGGAAGAGGCTAATATAACAAATATAAAAAGAATTGTTGGTAAAGATACAAAAAACAAAATCTTTAGATTGTTAGATTTTACAGAAGCCCCAAGAGATATAGCAGATCCATGGTTTACAGGAAACTTTGACAAAACCTATGAAGATATAGTTCAAGGATTAAATGGTTTCATAAGTTATTTAAAAGAAAAGAATCAAATTTGATAAAGATAAAAACATTTGCTATGTTCACAGAAATATGATGAACCATATTTACTTTTACAAAAAAGAAAAATAAGTAATTATCCTTCGGTAAGGATAGTTATTTACTACATTTAACAATTTTTATGGGAGAAAATACGGGAAAAATAAACATAGATTTACTTACATTTTAGTTTTTTCTAAAAATAAATAAAGAGGCTTATTGAAAAGAGGCCTCTTTTATGATATAGTGTAAAAAAAATAATTTTGGAGGAACAAAAAACTGATGTCAAGAGTACTTTTAATTGACGGAAACAGTATATTAAATAGAGCTTTTTATGGAATAATGGGAAGTAATATGTTAAAAACCGAAGACGGTACATATACAAATGCTGTATATGGTTTTTTAGCAATCATGTTTAAAATAATAGATAATTTAAAGCCAGAATATATGGCAGTAGCATTTGATTTAAAAGCACCAACATTTAGGCATAAGATGTACACAGAATATAAAGGAACAAGGAAAGGAATGCCTGAAGAACTTGCACAACAGCTTCCAATAATAAAGGAAGTATTATCTGCAATGAATATCAAAATTATAGAAAAAGAAGGATATGAAGCTGATGATATATTAGGAACTCTTGCAACAAAAGCACAGACAAAACGGTCTTAATGTTACAATTCTTTCGGGAGATAGAGACACTTTCCAACTTGCAACAGATAAGATAACAATAAGAATACCAAGAACTAAAATGGGTAAAACAGAAGAAGATGATTATAATAGAGATAAAGTAATAGAACAATATGGAATAGAGCCAGAACAATTAATAGAAGTAAAGGGACTCATGGGGGATAAATCTGATAATATTCCAGGTATTGCCGGTATTGGAGAAAAGACAGCATTAAATATAATAAAAAAATATAAAACTATTGAAAAACTATATAAAGAGTTAGAAAAAGGAAAAGCTGAGGACATAAAAGGAAAATTAAGAGAAAAGTTAATAGAAGGAAAAAATGAAGCACTTCTTTCTAAAGAATTGGGAACAATAAATGTAAATAGTCCAATAGATGAAAAAATTGAAGAATTAGAAACAAAAGAATGGGATAGAGACAAAGTTCTTGAATTGTTTAAAAAATTAAGATTTAACAAATATATAGATAGATTTTCTTTAATCGATAATGAAGAAATTAATCCATTAGATACTATAGATATAAAAGAAGGATTAGAAAATGAACAAATAGAAAAATTAAAGAATTTAATAAAAAAAGAAAAGCAAATAATTTATTACCTAGATACAAAAGAAGATGATAATAGAGATAAAATAATTAAAAGAAAAATATGTAGTTTAAGTATAATAATGGATAAAGAAGTTTATTACATAAATGACTTAAATACTATAATAAATGATTTTAAAGACATATTTGAAGATGAAAAAATTGAAAAAATAGGATATAAATTAAAACAAGATTATATATTGCTTAAAGAATATAGTATAGAACTTAAAGGATTTAAGTATGATGCAGAAATAGCGGGATATATACTAGACTCAATAAAAAATAGATATGACATAGAAACCTTAAGCCTTAGATACTTAAATTTAGAAATATCAAGATATATAAAAAAAGAAGAACAACAGGAACAATTAAATCTATTTAATATGCAAGAAAAACAAGAAGACAAAACTGAAAAAAATAAAAACATTTTATATGTTTACTGTATAAGTCAGTTATATCCAGTAACCATGAAGTATATTGAAGAACAAGGACAATTAGAATTATTTAATACAATAGAAATGCCAACATCAAGAGTTCTCGCAAAAATGCAATATAATGGTATATATATAAATAAAGAAGAATTAATAGAATATGGACGAAACTTAAAATTAGAGATAGAAGAAAAAACACAAAAAATATATAATCTCTGCGGACAAGAATTTAATATTAATTCAACAAAACAGTTAGGAAAAGTGTTATTTGAAGATTTAAAACTTCCAGTGCAAAAAAAGAAAAAAAGTGGTTACTCAACAGATGTGGAAGTCTTGGAAAAATTAAGAGAAGAGCATCCTGTAATAGATGAAATACTTGATTATAGACAACTTGTAAAATTAAATTCAACATATGTAGAAGGAATGCTACCTTATATAAACTCAAAGACAAATAGAATACATTCATTTTTCCACCAAACAGTTACAGCAACACGGAAGAATAAGCAGTACAGAACCAAACCTTCAAAATATACCAACAAGGTTTGAACTTGGCAAACAATTAAGAAAAGTGTTTAAACCAGAACAAAATAATATATTTGTAGATGCAGACTATTCACAAGTTGAACTAAGAGTATTTGCACATATATCTCAAGATAAGAATATGATAGAAGCATTTAGAGAAGGAGTAGATATACATAAAGAAGTTGCATCAAAAGTATTTAATAAAAAATTGGAAGATGTAACGCATGAAGAAAGATCTAAGGCAAAAGCAGTAAACTTTGGAATAGTTTATGGAATAAGTGATTATGGATTGGCAGAACAAATTAAGGTTTCAAGAAAAGTAGCAAAAGAATATATAGATGAATACTTAAAAAAATATAGTGGTATAAAGGAATATATGGACAAAATAAATGAAGAAGCACAGGAAAAAGGATATGTAACAACTATTTTTGGAAGAAGAAGAAATATACCAGAACTTAAATCTCAAAACTTTATAATAAGACAATTTGGAAGTCGAGCAGCATTGAATATGCCAATACAAGGAACAGCAGCAGACATAATGAAACTTGCAATGATAGAAGTGGAAAGACAGATAGAGGAAAGAAAATTAAAAGCAAAATTAGTATTACAGATACATGACGAATTATTACTAGAAGTACCAAAAAATGAAGAGGAAGAAGTAAAGAAAATGCTAGAAGAAGCAATGGAACAAATAGTAGAATTGCAAGTTCCTTTGGTTGCTGAAGTATCAACAGCTGATGATTGGTATGGCTGCAAATAGACATATTAAAAGAACAAAAGATTTTTTTGAAAGGAATTAAATGTGAAAATAAGAAAAATAATTATAGCAATTATAACTATTATTCTATTAATAATATGTGGAGTTAAAATTTATATACAAGTATTAAAAATTATTTATCCACAAACATATTCAGAATATGTAGAAAAATATTCTGAAGAATATGAAATAGATTCTAAATGGATATATGCACTTATAAAAGCAGAAAGTAATTTCAATTCAAATAGTGTATCACAAAGTGGAGCTATAGGACTTATGCAACTAATGGAAACAACAGCAGAAGAAGTAGCGAGCGATATAGGTATGGAAAATATAGATTTAAAAGATCCAGAAAGTAATATTAGACTTGGTACAAAATATTTTACAGACTTAATAAGCTATTATGAAGGAAACTATTATCTTGCAATTGTTGCATACAATGCTGGAATTGGAACAGTTGCAAAATGGATAAATAACGGTATAATACAAGAAGACGGATCTGATATTGAAAATATTCCATACAAAGAGACAAATAATTATATAAGAAAAGTATTAAAAAATTATAGAACGTATGAATACTTATATTAAAAGGAGATAATATAAAGTGGATATTGAAGCAATAAAAAAAGAATTAAAAGAAATTTTAAGTGATAAAAGATATATGCATTCATTAGGTACGATGAAAATGTCAAAAGAATTAGCAGCATATTATGGAGAAGATGAAGAACAAGCAGCTTTTGCAGGACTAATACATGATATAGCTAAGGAATTAAAAGAAATAGATATTTTTACATATGTAAAAACACATAATATAAAAATGGATGAAATCGAAAAGAAACAATTAGGACTTATGCACGCAAAAATTGGAGCAAGTATAGCAAAAGAAAAATATAATGCAAGTGAAGAAGTACAAAATGCGATACTTTATCATACTACAGGAAATAAAAAAATGGATAAATTCGCTAAAATCATATATTTAGCAGATAAAATAGAAGAAAATAGAAATTATGAAGGTGTAGAAGAATTAAGAAAACTAGTAAAAAAAGACATAGATAGTGCAATACTTTTTGTATTAGATTTTACAATACAAAAATCAATAAGAAATAAAAGATTAATACATCCAAATACAATAGATTTAAGGAACTATTTATTAGAAAAACAATTAAGTGAAAAATAAATTTTATAACAAGATTTAATAAAAATTCTACAAAAGTATTGACTTTCTAAGAAAATTGTATTAAAATATTTTAGTATTATGAGAAAATATGTAAACAATGCAAGTTTTTCCCGGTAAACAAGTATTGTTTTTATATATTTAAGTTTGAAAAGAAATCAGAATGGAGGAAATTGAGTGCCATGAATAATACTACTTATAGTATAAAAAAAGATGAAATCGTTAGAAAATGGTATATAATTGATGCAGAAGGAAAGCCTCTAGGAAGAGTAGCAACAGAAGCTGCTAAGTTATTAAGAGGAAAACATAAACCAACTTTTACACCACATATGGATGTTGGAGACCATGTAATTATAATAAACTGTAGTAAGGTAGTTTTAACAGGAAATAAATTAAATCAAAAAGTTTACAGACATCATTCAGGATATATCGGAGGGATGAAGGAAATATCTGCTAAAGACATGCTAAAAGACAAACCAGAAAAAGCAATGATGCTAGCAGTAAAAGGAATGCTTCCTCATAACAGTCTAGGTAGACAAAGTCTAAAAAAATTAAGAGTATATGCAGGAGCAGAACATGAAAATATGGCTCAAAAACCAGAAGTATGGGAATTTTAAAGGAGGAAAAATAAATGCCTAAAGCAAATTCAGATAAAATAATGTTTTATGGTACAGGAAGAAGAAAAAGCTCTATAGCTAGAGTTAGATTAGTACCAGGTACAGGAAAAATAACTATTAATTCTAAAGATATAGATGAATACTTAAGTTTGGAAACTTTAAAAGTAATAGTAAGACAACCACTAGTTGCAACAGATACTTTAAACAAATTTGATGTAATATGTAAAGTAACAGGTGGGGGATTCTCAGGTCAAGCAGGAGCTATTCGTCATGGAATAGCAAGAGCTTTAAATGAAGCAAATAGTGAATATAGACCAATATTGAAATCAAGAGGATTTTTAACAAGAGATTCAAGAACTAAAGAAAGAAAGAAATATGGTCTTAAAAAAGCTAGAAAAGCTCCACAATTTAGTAAGAGATAGTAATAACAAAACTCGCAAGGAAATTTGCCTTTGCGAGTTTTTTGTATAAATTATTGTTTTTTCATTTTAGGCTTGGCAATAAGAGAAGCAATATATCCAAAGAAAATTGCAGCTGCAATTCCGCCAGCAGCAGCTCTTGTACCACCAATAAATGCACCTATAAAGCCATATTCTTGAACTCCTTTTATTGCCCCTTTTGCTAAGTTATAGCCAAAGCCAGTAATAGGAACAGTTGCACCAGCACCAGCAAAATCTACTAAATATTGATATATACCTAGTCCTCCAAGTATTGCACCTACGGTCACAAACAACACGAGAATTCTAGCAGAAGTTATTTTGGTTTTATCGATTAAAATTTGTCCAATAACACAAATTAAGCCACCTACTATGAAACACCAAATGTAATCAGTAATATTTAGGCTACTAAAAAACATATCCACTAAAAACACCTCCTAAACTTCAATTGAAATAGCATGTGCAATACCAGGTATAGACTCGCCTTGTTGAGAAGATGTTGAATTCATCAATGCACCTGTTGCAATAAGAAGAATTTTTCTATAATTTTTATTTTTTAATTCATGAAATAAATAAGCAGAAAAAACTGAAGCACAACAAGCACAACCACTCCCACCAGAATGAGTATCTTGGTTTTCCTTATCAAAAATTAAAACACCACAATCATTATAATTTGGTTTTAAATTATATCCATAAGTTTGCATCATTTCAGTGAGAATTTCTTTTCCAATGTAACCTAAATCACCAGTTATAATTGCATCATAGTAACTAGGATTTCTTTCTGTATCCTTAAAATGAGCAAGTAATGTATCGACAACAGCAGGTGCCATTGCTGCACCCATATTATTTGCATCTTTTATACCATTATCAACAATTTTGCCAGGAGTTGCATGAGTTATGAAAGGCCCAGAACTAGAGGAAGTAATGATTCCTGCACCAGCACCAGTTACAGTCCATTGTGCTGTAGGAGGCCTCTGATTTCCAAGTTCTAGTGGAAATCTAAATTGCTTCTCTGCGCTACAAAAATGACTTGAGGCTGCAAAAAGAACGTTAGTAGCAACTCCACCTTCAACTAAAATACTAGAAAGTATCATGCCTTCTACAAAAGTTGAACAAGCACCAAATATTCCAAAATAAGGAACATTAAAATCACGAAGACCAAAACTCGAAGATATACATTGATTAAGCAAGTCACCTGCAAAACAATAATCTATGTCACGTGCAGAAACTCCTGATTTAGTCATAAGCAAATTAACAGTTTCTTTTATAATTTTACTCTCGGCTTTTTCCCAAGTTTTTTCACCCCAAAATTCATCTTCTAATAAGGTATCAAAATATTTAGCAAGAGGCCCTTTTGCTTCTTTTGGACCAACAATAGAAGCTGTTTCAAGAATAGTTGGGGATTTATCAAATTTAATTGTTTGTGTTCCTAATTTTTGCATATAATTCAATCCCTTCTTCTAAACTAAAGTAATACTTTGGGTATTAAAGATTAAATAAGCAATACCAATTAATATGGAAGCAGAAATTCCGAATACAAGAACAGGACCTGCAACAGTAAACATTTTTGCTCCAACACCCATTATATATCCCTCTGATTTATATTCCATAGCAGGAGAGACAATTGAATTAGAAAAACCAGTAATTGGAATTAAAGAACCAGCACCAGCAAATTTCCCAATTCTATTGAATAAATTCAAGCCAGTTAAAAAAGCACTAATTCCAATTAAAATAATTGAAGTAATTGTACTAGAAATTTCATTATCTAACCCTCTATATGCACAAATATCTAAGATTAGTTGACCTATACTACAAATAAGACCACCAACCCAGAAAGCGTTAAAACAATTTTTGAGTA
Source organism: uncultured Clostridium sp. (assembly GCA_964455415.1). Classification (GTDB taxonomy): domain Bacteria; phylum Bacillota; class Clostridia; order TANB77; family CAG-508; genus JAAWPK01. The sequence continues at coordinate 12,360 of CAYVWC010000010.1, read as the reverse complement.
TAGGAGAATTAGGAGATTTCTTATCTACATAGTCTTGATATTGCTTATTTGTTTCTATCTTTTCCATAATTTAAACTTATTCCTTTCTGAAATAATATCTCAAATTAAATTTAATCTTCACGCTCTCTATCAATGTTAAATACCAAATCTAAATCTACAAAATATTCTGTAAGTTTTTTTCCAGATATTGTTGCTCTCTGCTCTATTATTTTTACACTTGTCAAATAGTCTATCGTCTTAGAAGCCTCATTTACTGCTTGTACAATCGCATCTTTCCAAGATACATTAGAAGTACCAGTAATAAGTAAATGCTTTTGAGTTGCCATTAAAATTACCCCCTTTCTGACAATTGATAAGTATGTTAACTATTATTTACAATTTATAAAAATATATACAAAAAGCTAAAAAAGATATTAAAATCACATTTTGAAAAATAAAATCATAAGATAAATAAGAAACACATTTTTAGGGGGAAAAAGTGGAATTTAGAAAAGGAGATATTGTAGGAAGAATATCATATGGTAAAGATATACTTTTTTATATAGATAGAATAATAAAAATAAATGGAACTGAGAAGGCTTATGCAATACTCAAACGGAGTACATTATAGAATTGAAGCAGATGCTCCAATTGAAGATTTAGAAAAGATAGAAAAAGATAAAATAGAGATAGAGAAAAGAGGAATAGAAACAAAAATAAATAAAAGAATAAACATGATTGGAAAAGATATATTTATTAAAAATAGATATTCAAATAGTAAAATAACAAATGCTCTAATATTACATCTAGACGGAGATAGAAAATATAGTCAGAAATCAGAAAAATATTATAAAAAACTAGGATTAAACGCAATAGTAAAAAATATCCCAGAAAGTAGACAACCACAGATAATAGGAAATTTAATAAGAAAATATAATCCTGATATACTTGTAATAACAGGACATGACGGAATGATACGAAATGGGACTAATTATAATGATATATATAATTATAGAAATTCAAAATATTTTATAAATTCTGTAATCGAAGCAAAAAAAGCAACAAATGAAAGAAAAGACTTAGTGATATTTGCAGGAGCCTGTCAAAGTTATTTTGAAGCAATAATTGCATCACGGTGCAAATTTTGCATCATCTCCAGCAAGAGTATTAATAGATTTTATGGATCCACTAATTGTAGCAGAAAAAGTCGCAATTACTGATAGAAATAAAATAGTGACAGTAAAAGATATTTCAAAAGAACTTCGGAGATTCTGGAAAAAGAGTAGGAGGGAGATATGCAAGAGGGAAAAAATAAAAGTGTAACAAAAAAGAAACATAACTGTAACACAAATGTAATATTTAAACGATAATCGACAAAACACTGTAATATCAAGCCTTACACAAATTTACAAAAAAATGCTATTTTTGACATTTTATGTAAAAAATGATATAATTTCCGTATCTTAGTGAAGTGGGTGGTCAAATGATTTACAGAAATGATATAGCTAACTTAAGAGGAGATATAGAAGATAAGATTGGACAAAAGATAATAGTAAGAGGAACACTTGGAAGAAGTAAATTTTTTGAAAAAGAGGCTACTTTACAAAAAGCATATCCAAATTTATTTGTGGTAAAATATGACGAAGAAGAAGGAAGTGCAACATATAGTTATACAGATGTATTAACTAGAACAATCGACCTTCAAGTATTTGACGGAGAAAATTATTCTTCAATAATACCACCAAAGATTGAAGAACCAAAAAGACAAAAGATAGAAGTAAAAGAAGGCTTAGAATAAAAATTATATTAATAAATTAAAATTCCTAAGAAATTAGGAATTTTTTTTTGCTCGTCTACATATATATAATAAAAAAGTAAACGAGGAGGAAAGCTGATGATAGACATTGAAAAAGAAAGTTTATGTATAAATAAAATAGTAGGGAGCAAAGTTTTTAATATAACTGTACAAGGAGATGTAGTAATACCAGATTCAAAACCAGATATATTAAATGCAATAAACACAACAGGAAATGTTTGTATATATAAAAAAGAGATTTTAGACGGTAAAATAAGAGTGGACGGAAACGTAAACATATATTTAATGTATTTGGCAGATAGTGATGAAGGAAGAATAAGAGGATTTAACCCAAATATTGATTTTACTGAAATATTAGATTTTCCAGGACTGGAAAGTAAAATGACACTAGATGAAGTAGTAAATATTAAAAATATTGAATGCAAGGTCTTAAATGGAAGAAAAGTAAATTTTAAAATAATAATTGAAATAAAAGCTAATATATTTTTAAATGAAAAAGAAGAAATAATAAAAGAAATAAACAATGTTGATGATATACAAATACAAAATATGCTATTAAAAATAAATTCATTAATAGGTCAAAATGCAACAAAAGGTACAGCAAAAGAAACAATTATCATAGATGATACAGATGATTTAGAAGAAATCCTAAACGTAGAGCTCAATTTAATAAATAGAGATACAAAAGTCAGCTACAACAAAGTCTTAGCAAAAGCAGATATTGAAGTTAGAATATTATATTTAACAGAAAATCGGAAAAATAAAGTTAATGGAAGAAACAATACCGCTTATGGGATTTATAGATATAATTGGGGTGTCAGAAGATAATATTTGTGATGTAAAATATAGGCTAAAAAACATTATAGTAAATCCGAACAGAAAAGAAGATCATTCAATAAATGTAGAACTAGAATTTGAAATCTTTGTTAGAGCATTTGAAAACAAAGAAATTAATATAATACAAGACATGTATAGTCCAAGTAAAAACCTAAGTTTTAAAGAAAATAAAATAAGTACAATGGTAAATATGAAAAACACTTTAGATACAATGAATATATCAGAAAAAATTAAACTAGAGGATGTAGAATATACAAAAATTTGTGATGTTCAGCTCATACCTATTATAAACGAAATAAAAATAATAAAAAATAAAATAATAATAGACGGAGAAATAGAGCTCAACATGTTACTAGAAAACAATAGTGGAGATAATATAATTACTTTAAACCAGAAGATACCACTTAATTCTACATGCGAAATAGAAGGAATAAGAGAAAATAGTCAAGTTGAACTAATTATTGTACCTAAATTCAGAGAATTTATTGTAGATAATATGGAAGTAACAGCCAAAATTGATTTAGAACTAAATATTACTTCATACAATTTAGAAACAGTAAATGTAATTGATGATATAGAAGAAAAAGAAGGAGATAATGATCATCCATATAGCATGGTAATATACTTTGTGAAACCTGGAGATACCCTATGGAAAATTGCAAAAAAATTTAGAAGTACAGTAGACGATATCGCTAGAATAAACAATATTGAAAACCCAGACAAAATAAATGTAGGAATGCAACTTTTCATACCCAAATGCTCAAATTGTAGAACAGAAATAAGTATAACATCATAAAATAAATATATGGATAGGATATATTCAAGAAAGAGAATAAGGATTCCAAAAATACTTTTTGGGAAATTTGAAAATGCAAAAAGAGATATAAGAAAAAGAAGAAGATTAGAAATATTATTTATAATGCTTATTGCAGTATGTGCAATGTCATATATAATAAGAGGAATAAATCCAATTATAAATAAGTTATGTATTGATTTGAGTAGGAAAGAAGCAACTATTGTATCAAATCAAAAGGCAACTGAAGTTATGTCTAATTATGAATATGAAGATTTAGTTACTATATATAAAGATGATGAAGGAAATATAACCATGCTCCAGTCAAATATAATTGCAATAAATGAAATAACATCCGATATTGCAATAAAGATACAAGAAACATTTGAAAGTAATAACAAAAGTAAAATATATTTGAATTTTCGGAAGCTTTACAGGAATAACAATATTATCAGGACTAGGACCAAGTATTCCTATTAGTCTTTCTATATCAGGTACAGTTACAACAAAAGTAAGAAGTGAATTTGAAAGCGTAGGAATTAATCAAACAATACATAAATTATATTTAGATGTAAGTTGTGAAGTAAGTGTACTTACACCATATAATACAATAGAAGATACAATAAGCAATGAAGTAGTTTTAATCGAAAATGTAATAGTTCGGATTAGTGCCTTCAACATATTATAATTTAGAGGGGATGGAAAAAACAAATGCAATAGATATAGTGGAATAATAAAAAACAAAATATCTAAAAAGAACAAATCATAAAAATCACAAAAACCATGAAAAATTTGATAAAAAGCTTGACATTTGGGCAGAACAAGTGTATAATTATGAGGTACTAAAATGAGATTAGGAGAGTGGAAACAAATTCCACTCTCTATGTGTGTTAAAGGACTTAAATTGAAAGGGATGATATATTTGGCAAATATAGAAGAAAAAGTACAAAATCTCATAGAACGGAAACATAGTAAAATTAGGATACAATTTATATGACGTTGAATTCGCAAAAGAACGGAAAAGACTACTTTTTAAGAATATATATTGACAAAGATGACGGAATAAATCTTGAAGATTGTGAAAAAGTATCAAATGAAATAAATGATATCCTAGATAATGCAAATTACATAGATAAACAATATTTTTTAGAAGTATCTTCACCAGGAATAGAAAGAATATTAAGAAAAGACAAACATTTAGAACAAAATATAGGAAGTAATGTAGAAGTAAAATTATTTAGAGCAATAGATAATAAAAAAAATGTAATAGGTATACTTACAAAATTTGATAAAGAAAGAATATATATAAAAATAAATTCAGAAGAAAAAGAAATAGATAGAAAAAATATAGCACAAATAAAAACAAAATATAATTGGTAAAGAGAAAGGAAGATAAAAAATGAAAGCTATTGATAATAAAGAACTTGAAATTGCACTAGAAACTTTAGAAAAAGAAAAAGGAATAAAGAAAGAATATTTAATAGAACAGATAGAAGCGGCCTTAATTACAGCATATAAAAACAACTATAAAGATAGTGAAAATGTAAAAGTTGTAGTAGACCCACTAACAGGAGAAACACATATATATTCAGTTAAAGAAATTGTAGAAAATGTTGAAAATCCAGTACATCAAATAACAAAAAGTGAAGCATCTAGTATAAATAAGCAATTAGAAATAGGAGATACTGTTGACATAGAAATTAACCCAAGAAATTTTGGGAGAATAGCTGCACAAACAGCAAAACAAGTTATAATACAAAAATTAAGAGAAGCAGAAAGAGATGTAGTTTTTGGAGAATTTAATGAAAGAAAAGGAGAAATAGTTTCAGGAATAGTCCAAAAAGCAGATACAGGAGTTGTAATACTAGATCTTGGAAAACTAGAAGGTATAATGCCAACTAAAGAGCAAATCCCAACTGAAAAATATAGGGTAAATGATAAAGTAAAAGCTTATGTTTTAGATGTTGTAAAAGGAACAAAAGGAATACCACAAGTTATAGTCTCAAGAAGTGCAGGAGATTTTGTAAAAAAATTATTTGAATTTGAAATACCAGAAATATATGAAGGATTAATAGAAGTAAAAAGTGTATCTAGGGATCCAGGAAATAGATGTAAAGTTGCTGTTCATGCACAAAATGAAAATATCGATCCAGTAGGATCTTGTGTAGGGCAAAAAGGCGTTAGAATCCAAAACATAATAAATGAATTAAATGGAGAAAAAATAGATGTAATAGAATGGAACGAGGATCCAGCAATATTTATATCATCAGCACTACTTCCAGCAAAAGTAATGGCAGTAGATGTAAATGAAGATGAAAAATCAGCTAGAGTAATAGTTCCAGATGACCAACTATCATTGGCAATAGGAAAATCAGGACAAAATGCAAGATTAGCTGCAAAGCTTACAAATTGGAAAATAGACATAAAATCAGAAACTCAATTCAGAGAAATGATTATGAAAATGCAAGAAGAACAAGAAGAAAATGAAGAAACAGTTGAGGAAAATAATGAAGAATAGTAAAGAAACAAGAACATGTATAAGCTGTAGAAAAAAAGACAATAAAAGAAATTTGCTACGAATAGTAAAAACAAGAAAATTAGAAGTAGTCATTGATAAAGAGCAAAACTTAGAAGGAAGAGGAGCTTATATTTGTAAAGATGAAAAATGTTTAAATAAATTAATTAAAGATAAAAAGCTATCAAAAGCATTAAAAACAAGCATCAGCAATAAAGAATATGATGAATTGAGAGGTGTGATATTTGACAGATAGAGTAAAAATTTTAGGTCTAATTGGACTTGCGGCAAAAGCACGGAAAAATAGTTTCTGGGATGGATGCCGTAGAAGAAGGAATTAAAAATCACAAAATTAATTTAGTAATAGTATCAGAGGACATATCTGATAAATCGAAAAAAAATATAGAATTTGTTTGTACTAATAATGGTGTTAAACTAATACAATTAAGTACAATGGAAGAATTAGGTCATGTAATAGGAAAAAAGAATAGAGCAATTATTGGAATAAAAGATGAAAGTTTTTCTAATCGGAATACTACAAAAATGTGACGGGGGTGATTTGCTATGGGTAAAATAAAAATACATGAGTTAGCAAAAAAATTAAACAAACAAAGTAAAGAAATTATGGATTTAGCAAACAAATTAGGATTAGAGATAAAAAGTCATTTGAATACTATCGACGACGAAATCGCTAAAAAAATAGAAAAAGAACTAGCAAGTCCAAAAAAGGAAAAATCAAATAATGCAGCTCAAAAACATGACGAAGCAAAAAAAGAAAAAGCGAATAATACTCCTGTAATAATTAGAAGAGAAGTTATTATCTCAGACGATGAAGTTGCAAAAAAAGAAAGACAAAAAGAAAGTAAGCAAGAGATGGAAAGAAAAGACATTGGATTTATAGAAAGAAATAGAAATAAGGAATATAATATTGTTTATAGAAATAAACCTTCAAAGCCTATGACAGCAAGTGAATTATTTGGAATTCCTGCTAAGCCAAAAAAAGAAGAACAAAAAAAGCAAGAAGAAATACAAGGAGAAAATAAAGTAAAAGTAAAAGTGGAAGAACAATCACAAGAAATAAAAAAAGAAGAAAAGACAGAAATTGTCAAAGATGACACAAAAAATACCGAAAATAAAAATAATAATGCCAAACAAAATAGTGATTACAACGAAAAACGCAAATTTCCAAATAACAAGCCAAAATTTGAAAATAACCGTCAAAGAAACTTTGGAGATAATAATAACAAACAAAACAACTTTAATAACCGCACAGGAAATGACAGAAATAACAATAAATACCAAAACAGAAATAATAATGGAAACTTTAAAAACAATCAAAGAAAAACTCTTGACGAAAAAGGCATAGAAAAAAATATAAAAAATATAATGGCACAAGAATTAGGAGAAAAAGAATCAACACGTGAATATAACAGAAACATGACAAAACAAAAAAACAATAAAAATACTTCAGATGAAAGCAGACAAAGAAAAAATGCAAAATCAAGAAAAGAAGAAAACTTTGATTCTGGAAAACTTAAAAATTTAAAACAAGAAAATAAATTATCAAACATGTTTGGAGATCCTGAAGGAGGAATGTTTGAGTATTATGATTTAACAACAGTAAGAGGAAAAAGAGGCAAAAAGAAAAATAATCCAAACGAAGAAAGAACAAAACAAAAAATATTTAAGTTAACAGAAATAACAATACCAGAAACAATAACAGTAAAAGACTTAGCACAAGAAATGAAAAAAACAACAAGTGAAATTATGAAAAAATTATTAGATTATGGTATAATGGCAACACTAAATAATGAAATTGACTTTGACACAGCATATCTAATAGCTCAAGAGTTTGGAATTACGGCAAACAAGAAAGAAGTTATAACAGAAGAGGATATACTATTTGATGATTCAGAAGATAAAGAAGAAGACTTAGTTTCAAGACCACCAGTTATAGTAGTTATGGGACACGTAGATCATGGAAAAACATCACTACTAGATGCTGTCAGATCAACTAATGTAATCGAAGGCGAAGCAGGAGGTATCACACAACATATAGGAGCATATCAGGTTGAAGTAAATGGAAGAACAATTACATTTTTAGATACTCCAGGACATGAAGCGTTTACAAGTATGCGTGCAAGAGGTGCACAAGTTACAGATATAGCTATCCTAGTAGTTGCAGCAAATGACGGAGTAATGCCTCAAACAGTAGAAGCGATAAATCATGCAAAAAATGCAAATATTCCAATAATAGTTGCAATAAACAAGATAGATGTTGAGGGAGCAAATCCTGAAAAAGTAAAACAAGACTTGATGAAGTATGACTTAATACCAGAAGAATGGGGAGGAAATACAGTTTTTGTTGAGATTTCAGCAAAGAAAAGAATAAATATTGACGGACTACTTGAAATGGTACTATTAGTTGCAGATGTTCAAGAATTAAAAGCAAACCCTAAAAAACAAGCAAAAGGAGTTGTAATAGAAGCAAGACTAGACAAAACAAGAGGTCCAATAGCTACAATGCTTGTACAAAGAGGAACATTAGATGTAGGAGATACAATAGTTGTAGGTTCTGTTATAGGTAGAATAAGAGCAATGATTAACGACAAAGGTAAAAAAGTGAAAAAAGCTGGACCTTCTACACCTGTAGAAATAACAGGATTAACAGAAGTACCTGAAGCAGGAGAAACGTTCTATGAAGTAAAAGACGAAAAGACAGCAAAACATCTAATTGAAAAAAGAAAACGTCAAAACAGAGAAAAATCAATAAACTCAATGGCAAATTTAAGTTTAAATGATTTATTCTCACAAATTGAAAAAAATAAATTAAAACAACTAAACTTAATAGTAAAAGCAGATGTTCAAGGAACAGTAGAAGCTGTAACAAGTAGTTTAGAAAAAATTTCAAATGATGAAGTAAAAGTTAAAGTAATCCATGCAAATGTCGGAGGAGTTACAGAATCTGATGTTACCCTTGCTAAAGTCGCACATGCAATAATAATAGCATTTAATGTAAGACCTGAGCCAATAGCAAAAGACATGGCACAAAAAGAGGGAATAGAAATAAAACAATATTCTGTAATATATAAGGCTATTGAAGATGTTGAAGCAGCAATGAAAGGAATGCTTGACCCTACATTTGAAGAAAAAGTAATAGGAAATGCAGAAATAAGACAAACATTTAAAGTAAGCAGTTTAGGAACTATTGCTGGATGTTACGTCCTTGAAGGAAAAGTAACAAGAAATGCAGGAGTAAGAGTAATAAGAGATAATGTTGTAATACATGAAGGAAAACTTGCATCTCTTAAAAGATTTAAGGACGATGTAAAAGAAGTAACTTCAGGATACGAATGTGGGTTGCAAATAGAGAATTTTAATGATATAAAAGAAGGAGATATATTAGAAATATTTATTATGGAAGAAGTAAAAAAATAGGTATGTGTTAATATATACTGGAAAGAGAGGTAATAAATATGGCAACACATGAAATGAGAAAAGAATTTCAAAGAAGAATAAAAAATGATATTGACCCAGTAGAACACTCTGAAAGAGTAAAACAAAGTATATTAAGACATAAATATGAAAATTCACAAAACTTAAAGGAAACTAGAGGAGTGAAAAAAGAAGATGGCTGGCAAAAATAATAACCGTCTAGCTCGTATAGATGAGGAATTAAAAAAAGAAATAAGCAATATAATTAATTATAATCTAAAAAATCCTAAGATTACAGGTATGATAAGTGTTACAAGAGCAAAAATTACACCTGATTTAAAATATGCAAAAGTATATGTAAGTATTTTAAATTCAAAGAATATAAAAGAAACACTTGCAAATTTAAAAAAATCATCAGGGTTTATTAGAAGTGAGATTGCGAAAAGAATAAATTTGAGAATTACACCTGAACTAATATTTGTTTTAGATGATTCTATGGAATATGGAGCTAGAATTGATCAGATACTCAAAGATATATTACCTAACAAAAAAGATTAAAAATAGAAGGAGTCAACTTTATGACATTGGATAATATTAGAGAAGAAATAGAAAAGGCAAAAACAGTAATAATACTTACACATGAATCTCCAGACGGAGATGCAATAGGTAGTTCGCTTGCTATGTATCAAGCATTAAAGCAAATGGGGAAAGATGTTGACATAGTAATACCAGAACATCCAAGAACATTTGATTTTTTACCAAACGCAAATGAGATAAAAAAAGAAGGAAGAAAAAATATACAATATGATTTAGGGATAGCACTAGACTGTACAGATACAAATAGATTAGAAGGGTTTGAACCATGGTATGATACAGCAAAAACAAAAATTTCTATTGATCACCATGGAACAAATACAATGTTTGCAGACTATAACTATGTAGATCCAGTTGCTCCTGCATGTGCACAAATATTAATAGTAGTATTAACAAGTATCGGAGTAAAAATCGATAAAGAAATAGGAACTTGTATATTAACAGGTATTATTACAGATACAGGAGGATTCAAATACGAAGGTGTAACAACTGAAACATTTGAATTCACAGCAAATTTGCTTAGACTAGGAGTTAATGTTTCAAATGTATATAAAAAAGTATTACAAGTAAAAACAAGAGCGAATTTTGAACTAACAAAACTTGCAGTAAATAGAATGGAATTTTTTGAAAATGGAAAAATTGCATTTACATATATTACAGAAGATGATGAGAAAAATGTAAATGCAGAACCAGGAGATCATGAAGGCCTAGTAGAAATCGGAAGAGATTTAGAGGGTGTAGAGGTTTCTATATTTTTAAGAGAAAAAGAAAAAAAATTTAAAGCCTCACTTCGTTCAAATGAATATGTTAATGTTGCAGAAGTAGCCTCAATATTTAGTGGAGGAGGACATATTAGAGCAGCAGGTTGTACAATACCATATTCACTAGAACAAGCAAAGGAAAAAATAATAGATAGAGTAAAAATTTTTCTAAAATAGGATATAATATGAACGGAATATTAATAATAAATAAACCAGAAAAATATACTTCTCATGATATAGTATATAAAATAAAAAAAATATTAAATGAAAAAGTAGGACATACAGGAACATTGGACCCTTTGGCAACAGGGGTCCTTCCTTTACTTGTGGGGAAGGCAACAAAAATATCAAAATATCTTATTAATCATGATAAAATTTATGAAGCACAGATAAAATTAGGAATTAAAACTGACACACTTGATAGAGAAGGAAATATAATAGAAGAAAGAAAAGTTGAAAATCTTACAGAAGAAAAAATAGACGAAGTTATAAAAAGTTTTATAGGAAAACAAGTTCAAAAGCCACCTATATATTCTGCAATAAAATTAAATGGGAAAAAATTATATGAATATGCAAGAGAAGGTCAAAAAGTTGATGTACCAACAAGAGAGATAGAAATATACAATATAGAACTTAACTTTATAAACAAAAAAGATAATATAATAGGAATAACAGTTTATTCTTCAAAAGGTACATATATTAGAAGTCTATGCCAAGATGTTGCAGAAAAACTTGGAACAGTAGGATTTATGTACGCACTAAATAGAATACAAGTACGGAGATTTCAATATATCAAATTCAATAACAATAAAAGAAATAGAAGATAACAAAAACAATATCGAATTTTTTAAAAACAAAATAATTACAATTGAAGAATTATTTAAGGAAAAACAAAGTATTATACTTAGTAAAAAAGAACTAAGTAAATTCCTTAATGGAGTAAAAATAAAAACTAATAATTCTGAAGGGATATGCAGAATATATGATATTGATAATAAATTTGTAGGACTAGGAATTGTTAAAGAAAATATCTTAAAAAGAGATATAATAATATAAAAATAAAATCAAAAAATAAAAAGAGTTAGAGGTATCAAATAAATCCTTTAACTCTTTTATTCATCATCTAAATTATAAAACAAACTATCATCAAAAAAATCTTTTAAATCAATTTGAACCCCCTGACATATATAAGAAATAGTAATAACAGTTGGATATTTTGTGTTTCCAGTCATTATATTTGAGAGTGTTGATTGTGTAATTCCGTGATAATGTTGCAAGTTTATTAAGGGTAATATTTTTTTCTTTGCAAATTTTATCTATTCTTAGCTTAATAGCTTCATTTAGAGTCATAGTTAAAAGTACCTTTCCATTATCTTTAAAATATATTTAACATAAACCAGAAAAGAATTTACATAAATAAAATCATTTATAAAAATAGTTTATCATAATATAAAAATTAAAATTAACCGAAAAAGGTTGACTTATGAAAAAATGTGTGATAAATTGTCATTAACAATTAACCTAATTAGGTTAATTGTCAGAAATATAACTTATAAAAACAAATTATCTAAGACAAATTTCTCCTTATGGTTGGAAACCAAAGTGGTTAGGGTTTTGTTTGGTTTTGACT